>JBJSYU010000150.1:0-4484 GCA_046089945.1 Candidatus Methylumidiphilus sp. | reverse complement strand
TGGCGGGTCGGCTTCATGGTGGGCAACCGGGAACTGGTCGCGGCCCTCGGGCGCATCAAATCCTATCTGGATTACGGCACGTTCACGCCGATCCAAGTCGCCGCCATCACCGCGCTGGAAGGCCCGCAGGACTGCGTCGCGGAAATCTGCGAGATGTACCGCCAGCGCCGCGACGTGCTGTGCAAGGGCTTGACCGACATCGGCTGGGCGGTGGAAAAGCCCAAGGCGACGATGTTCCTGTGGGCGCCGATTCCTGAGCAGTACCGCGAGATGGGTTCCTTGGAGTTCGCCAAAAAAATGCTGCTGGAGGCCAAGGTGGCGGTGTCGCCCGGCGTCGGCTTCGGCCAGTTCGGCGACACCCATGTGCGCTTCAGCCTGATCGAAAACGAACACCGCACCCGGCAGGCCATGCGCGGCATCAAAAATATGTTCCGCAAAGACAACTCGGTATAATCCGGCCCACTTTTCACCTTGGAGGACAGCACTTTGAAGCCCGTAAAAATTGGTATGCTCGGCCTAGGCACCGTCGGCGGCGGCACATCACCGTCCTGCGCCGCAACGCCGTCGAAATCAGCCGCCGGGCGGGGCGGGAGATCCAAGTTTTCCGCGCGGCGGCGCGCGGCGCCTGCAACTGCGACACCACCGGCCTGCCGTTGACCGAAGACGGCTTTGAGGTCGTCAACGACCCGGAAGTCGATATCGTCGTCGAACTGATCGGCGGCCAGCAGCCGGCCAAGGATTTGATCCTCACCGCGCTGGCCAACGGCAAGCACGTCGTCACCGCCAACAAGGCGCTGATCGCCAAGCACGGCAACGAAATCTTCGCCAAAGCCAGCGAGCAGGGCTTGATGGTCGCCTTCGAGGCGGCGGTGGCCGGCGGCATCCCCATCATCAAGGCGCTGCGCGAAGGGCTGACCGCCAACAAAATCGAATGGGTGGCCGGCATCATCAACGGCACCTGCAATTTCATCCTCACCGAAATGCGCGACAAAGGCCGCGACTTCGCCGACGTGTTGAAAGAAGCCCAGGCCAAAGGCTACGCCGAGGCCGACCCGACCTTTGACGTGGAAGGCATCGACGCCGCGCACAAGCTGACGATTCTGGCGTCCATCGCCTTCGGCATTCCGCTGCAATTCGACAAGGTCTACATCGAAGGCATCAGCGGCGTGACCGGCATGGACGTGGCCTACGCCGAAAAGCTGGGCTACCGCATCAAGCTGCTGGGCATCGCCCGCCGCGTCGCACAAGGCGTGGAAATGCGCGTACACCCGACCTTGATCCCGGAACGCCGGCTGATCGCCAATGTGGACGGCGTGATGAACGCCGTGCTGGTCAAGGGCGACGCCGTCGGCGCCACGCTGTACTACGGCGCCGGGGCCGGCTCCGAACCCACCGCCTCGGCGGTGGTGGCCGACATCGTGGACGTGGTCAGAACGCTGACCTCCGACCCAGAAAACCGCGTCCCGCATCTGGCCTTCCAGCCGGAGGCCATCGCCGACATCCCGGTGCTGCCGATTGGCGCGGTGGAGACGGCCTACTACCTGCGCCTGTCCGCCGAAGACAAGCCCGGCGTGTTGGCCGACGTGACCCGCATCCTCGCCGACCACCACATCAGCATTGAAGCGATTTTGCAGAAAGAGCCGCACCACAGCGAAACCTATCTGCCGATCATCATGCTGACGCAAAAGACGCAGGAAAGCGGCCTGGACGCCGCCATCGCCCAGATCGAAGCGCTGGAATCCATCAATAAGCCGGTGAAGCGGATTCGCTTGGAGACTTTGGGGTAAGCGCCTGTACCGACATTGAGCAATCCAAGTCGAGGCAAACTCAAGGCTTGGGTGTTGGGACGCCGGGGCGGTGCTGAGGTTATTGCGAGCAAAGTATGCCGATGGAAGGGGAGGATCTGATTGATTGCTTTCCCCTGCTCTGCGTCGATACCTCTCTGATATTCAGGTATTGGCAGGGCGCTCCATCGGCCCCAAATAATTTAATTTCACATAATAGCTAATAGGAGATTTTCACTCATGGCAATCCAGATTTCCCTGTTCAACCATAAAGGCGGTGTGAGTAAAACCACAACTGCCTTCAATTTAGGCTGGATGTTAGCCGATAAGGGCAAGCGCGTGTTGTTGGTGGACTGTGACCCGCAATGCAATCTCACTGGCATGGTGCTCGGCTTCAAAGGTTCGGATGATTTCGCATCGATTTATAATGCGTCTGGGGTGCGTAATATCCGCGACGGCTTAGCACCCGCATTTGAATCGCGCCCTGCCGCCATTGAGCCAGTTATTTGCGAAAAGATACCAGGCCAAAAAAATATGTTGCTGATTCCAGGGCATATCGGATTAGCAGAGTATGAAGTCACTCTAGGTATTGCCCAAGAGCTATCAGGTTCGCTCGTCACACTACAAAACTTACCGGGTTCTCTGCACCATTTGTTTAAAATCACCGCCGAACGCTATGATATTGACTATATCTTAGTTGATATGAGTCCAAGCCTTGGGCCGATTAATCAAAATTTATTAATGACTAGCGATTATTTCATAGTGCCTATGGCACCAGACTATTTCTCGGTGATGGCCACAGATTCTCTAGCTTCTGTGCTTCCTAAGTGGAAGGCATGGGCGGATCAAGCGCAAAATCTTCCAGCGCTGCAAAAAGCCACTTATCCATTCCCAAAAATAAATCCACGATTCTTGGGTATAATTATCCAAAAATACCGCATCAGAGAAAAAAATACACCTTCCAAAGCTTTTGATCAATGGATTGAAGAGATTGAGAAAGGGGTAAAAAACAAGCTTGTCCCAGCGCTCGGCAATTGTGGAATGCTGCTGCCGGAAGATGCTTATGCCAGCATAGGGGCGATGCCGGGTAATCTTTTACTGCAAATGTCTGATTTTAACGGATTGATCGCTCTTTCTCAAAAATATAAAGTTCCTATTTTTGGCCTTAATGACGATCAGCTTGAACAAACAGGGATTGTCTTAGTCAGAACAAAAAGATCCATGGAAAAATTCAAAAAACTGTTTTCGGAGGGTGCAAATAAAATTATCGCACTCATGGCGTATGCTTAAAGCGATTGAAACTTTTCGCCTAAACATTCAACGTGTCCGCCATTTGGGTGGGGTACATCGGGCCTTATTGGCACTTACCACAACAGCGTTGGACACATCAGATATTCTTAGGGCGCAGATCGTTCTAGGGGTAAGTGCGTTAGATCAATAAATACATGAGATAACTGCTATTGGGATGGTTGAAATTTTCAGTGGCACCCGACCAGCAACCGACGCTTTTTTGAAATTCCGGGTTTCCATGGAATTCGTTAAGAACAGCGGCCTAGTTCAAAATAGCAAGAGTCTATTTGAATCTGAGGTGCGGGATCGACACAGTTTCCTATCATTTCAGCATCCTGACAAAATTGCTGACGCGATACGCTTGTTTTCCACTGTGCAATTGTGGCAAGAAGTGGCTGTGAAATTGTCTATGCCCCCCGCCGACATCAAGACCACTTTGAGGTTGATCGTGGATAGAAGAAATAAAATCGCACATGAAGCCGATAGCGATCCAAGCTATCCAGGCGCACGCTGGCCGATTACCGAACATGATGTGGAAAAAGCGATTGCTTTTATTGAGTCGCTCTGTGAAGCGATGCATTCAATTCCACTTTAAGTAATTGCCATTCCATTTCGCCCAGGCTGCGCAGTATTACCGCAAAGCCGCCGAACAAGGGCATAATGGTGTTCGCTACAACTTGGGTGTGTTACGAGAAAGGCCGACGTGTGGCGCGAGGCTTGTGCGCAAGCGCCGCGTGGTGTCGCCTCGCCGCCGAACATGGCGGCAGGCCGCAGGCCAGTACCAAGCAATGACAACTTCCTTAAAAGATCCAGGACTTAAGGTGACAATAATGACAAGACAAACAAACCGAAATCTGGGGCTGGCGGCTGTGGCTGTGGCGCTGAGCTTGGCCGGTTGTACGCCGCAAACCGCCATCAAGCCCGAACCGCCCGTCTCCGTGCAGGCGGCGATGCAAAGCGCCAAAGAGGCTTACCAGCGGCAGGACTACGCCCAGGCCGTGCAATGGTTCCAAAAAGCCGCCGAGCAAGGCGACCCCAAGGCGCAATACAACCTAGGCGTGGCCTACAACGAGGGCAAGGGCATCCAGCAAGATTACGCCCAGGCCGCGCAATGGTTCCGCAAGTCCGCTGACCAAGGCATCCCGCAGGCGCAGAACAACCTAGGCTTCCTCTACCAGCAAGGCCAGGGTGTAGCCAAAGATCCGGCGCAAGCCGCCGAATGGTTCAGCAAAGCCGCCGAACAGGGCTATCCACAGGCGCAGAAAAACCTGGGGCTGGCTTACCGCGACGGGCAGGGCGTGCCAAAAGATTTGGCCCAGGCCACGCTATGGCTGCGCAAAGCCGCCGCGCAAAACGACGCCGAGGCGCAGGCGGCGCTAAAGCAAATGAAGGAAGTCAGCAAAAAGCCGG
>JBJSYU010000149.1:0-8875 GCA_046089945.1 Candidatus Methylumidiphilus sp. | reverse complement strand
CCGCAGGTGCGCGACGCCATCGCCTATGCCCTGGAAAGCCTAAACCTGATTGACTGCGGCTTCATGTGCCGCCATGCCACCTCATACGATGCCTACCTGCCGCCGATAGCGGCCGGCGCTTGGCAGGGGGAAAAACTGCGCGCTTCGGGCCTGTATGTGCTGCGCAAGCCTTTGCGGAAATAAACCGACGGCGGTGGTAGGTAAGTTCGCAGGCGTCTGATATAGTCCTTATGGAAGCGCTGACCCAAGTCTTTGCCCCCTCCCCACAGGGCGAGGGGCTGGGCTTAGAGCTTCCCTAAATGCAGGAAAGCCGCCCTCTCAAGGACGGCCTTAAGGCGCAGGGCACGCGCCGACGGGGCTAAGGCCGTCTATGTTTTTCTGCCAGCACAGGCGGAATCGCCCCAAAACCCTCTGTTTTTTTGACGTTACCCTTATTGACCCGGAGAACCCCATGGCAACACTCGAAACTGAAATCCTCGCCGAAGACAAGCTTACGGCCATCGCCCGCGCCGAGCGGCTGGCCCGCGCCCACGGCCTTGTCCAAAACTACGTGCTAGGCGCCGCCAGCATCGCGCTGGTGCCGGTGCCGCTGCTCGACCTGGCCGGGTTGGCCGCGCTGCAAGTCAAGCTGGTGCACAGCCTCGCCCTGCACTACGACGTGCCGTTCAAGGACAACCTGGCCCGTTCGCTGGTCGCCGCGCTGCTGTCCGGCGCGTCCTCCGCGCTGCTGGGGAAAGGGCTGGCCAGCCTCGCCAAGGCCGTGCCGGTGCTGGGCACCCTGGCCGGCGGCAGCGTGGCGATCAGCGGCGCGTCGGTGACCTACGCCGTCGGCGAGGTGTTCGTCAAGCACTTCGAGTCCGGCGGCACCTTGCTGGACTTCGACCCGCAGCAGGTGAAGGACGGCTTCCGGAATCTGCTGAAAAAAGGCAAGGCGGCCGAGGAAGCCGTGCAAGAGGCGATCACGGAAACGCCCGCCGCCGATGTCCCCGCCGCCGCCGCCCCGTAAGCGGTAGACGCGCGCCAGCGCACAGCGCGGCCTGCCAAAGGCAGCGCCGCGCACTTTATTAAGGTGTTTTGATGGGCATTGTTATCACTGCGGCCTTAGCCTTGGTTGTCGGCTTCCTGGCGGCTTACGCCTTGCAATGGGCAGGCTATTGGCAGGCGCCGGCACAAATCAAGCAGCACATCATGGCGCTGCCGGGGGCGCTTGCGGCCGCCGGCCGGGCCGGCCTGCGGCGGGCTGGGCAGAAAATTTTGTCGCCCTTCCACCGGCGGCAGTCCCTCCCGGCCAAATTCCGCGCCTTTGCGGCGGACGACTTGGGCGGCAACCCGGCCATGCAGGCTTGGCTGCTGTCCTTGCCGGAGCCGGCCTTTCAGGCGTTGACGCAAGGCGCGGTGCGCTACTGCGCCGACCTGAAAATCGACCTGTCCTGGCTGGCGGAGCGCCACATTGACGTGGCCCCGCCGGTGCGGCAGGCCGCCAGGGCCATCGTCGCGGATTATCTGCACGGCTGCTGGCTGGCCGTCCGCAACAAAAAAGGCATCGTGTTGTTCGGCGTCTACCAGCAACTCGTCGCCGAGCCTGCGGACAGCCGCCACACCGATTTGCGCCGCCGACTGTTCAACCGCGTGACCACCCTGGGGCTGGCCGGGCCGGTGCCTGCCCATGAACTGATCATGGCCACGGAGCGCCAGCGGCAGGCGCTGGCAATCAAGGCCATCCGCGAGGCCGCGGCCAAAGACTGGGAGGCTGTGGCCCAGATCATCGCCGAACTGCTGGCGGCCGATGCCGAGCCGCCGGCCGCCTAAACCGCTTTAACGTCCAACAGGAGAATTTCAATGACGACATCCGACTCCGCCGCCGCGCTTGACGGCGCGTATGAACCGTATGAACAAAGGCTGGCCCGCGCCGAGCGGCTGGCCGGCGCCCGCAACCTCGCCAAACATTATGTGCTGGCCGCGGCCGGCCTGGGCCTGCTGCCTTTGCCGCTGGCCGATCTGGTCGGCGTGATGGCGCTGCAAATCAAGCTGGTGCACGGCCTCGCCAAACATTACGGCGTGCCGTTCCAGCGCAGCCTGGCGCAGTCGCTCCTCGCCTCGCTGCTGTCCGGCGCCTCGCAGTCGCTGCTGGCGCGGGGCTTCGCCAGCCTCGCCAAAGCCGTGCCGGTGCTGGGCGGGCTGGCCGGCGGCGGCGGCGTGGCGGCTTCCGCCGCGTCCGTCACCTACGCCACCGGCGAGGTCTTCATCCAGCATTTTGAAAGCGGCGGCACGCTGCTGGACATCGACCTGGAGAAGGCGAAGGCGCTGTTCAAGTGCAAGCTGGGCCAGGGCCAGCCGGCGGCGGAAGCCCCGGCCGAGGCTCTGCCGGAAGCTGTGGCCGCAAGCCCTGCCGAGGAATCCCCGGCGGCCGAGAGCCAGCAGGGCGAACCCGAACCGGTCGGCGCGGCGGCGGCCGAGGGCCAACTGGAAGACATCATCGGCATCGGCGAAGTCTACGCCGACCGGCTGCGCGCCGCCGGCGTCGCCAGCTTCGCCGACTTGGCGGCGACGCCGCCGAAGCGCATCAAAGAAATAATTGGACGCGGCTTCCCGTTGTCCAAAGACACCATCCAATCCTGGATACAACAAGCGGATGACCTCGCCCACGGCCGGCATCCCGAACCCCTAGACGACTGACGACGGAGGCATATCCGATGAGCGACACCGCAGAACTTCCCCTGATCCCCGGCCTGGACATGGTCGGCCGGGGCATTTACTTAAGGCCGCAACAGCCCTTTGAACTCAAAGAAATCCTGTTCCGCCAGACCGCCCACCAAGTCTATCCGTCCAAGGAGACCGGCTTAAGCTACCGCGTGTCGGTCGGCTACGAAGTCAACGACAGCCCGCCGATGCCGGCCTCGCAGGCGTTGAACCAGATGCACATCGAGGAGTCTTGGGAGCGCTTCGAGAAGTCCACCAGCCTCGACGTCACCGCCGCCACCAGCAACACGCCGTTCAGCATCGACGTCAACGCCAGCCAGACCGGCCAGTTGCGCAGCGAGGAGGAGGCCTACTACGCCCTGCGCACCTCCTTCATCCCGCTGTGGACGGTGTACATACCCGACAGCCGCCGCTTCGACCAAGCCGACTTCAACCTCGACATCCCCACGCCCTACGACCCGGCGCAGCGCCGCGCCTACGAGCGCTTCTTTGAGCGCTTCGGCACCCACTACGTCAAGCGCGTCTGGGTCGGCGGCAAGGCCATGCTGGCGTTCACCATCGCCAAGTCCAAGGATATCAGCAAGGACGACATCAAGGCCGGCATCAAGGCCAGCATGGCAGTCTTAGGCTCGGCCAACGCCAACGCCAGCACGAACAGCGCCAAGGAAAAGCTGCAAAACAACTCCGAATGCACCGTGTTCGGCAAGGGCGGCGACGAGCTGCTGCTGGCGACGCTGAGTTCACTGGACGAGGCGCGTTACAACGAGTGGCTGAAGACCATCAAGGACAATCCGCAAGTCATCGAATTCGACGCCTGCGGCATCTGGACGCTGGTTGACGACGACGCCAAGTCCGAGGCGCTGCGCCAAGCCTACATTGAGGCCACCGTGTTCACGCCGCTGCGGGTGGTGTTCAACCTCGACCAGCGCGTCCACGTCTTCCGCGGCAAAAACTGCTTCTCCTACAACCCCGACAGCGGCGAGACCACGCAGAGCCGGCCGATCAAGGAAAAATGGCCGATGCTGGCCGAGGTCGGCTTTGAGCAGGTGGACGCCGCGTTCCTGGGCAAATACCTGGTGTCGCAGGCCGGCGAGGCGCTCGACCGCAAGCTCTATTTCTTCAACCGCGACAAATACATCCGCGTGGACGTGGACGCCATGGCGATTGACCCCGGCTATCCGAAGAAAATCACCGAAGGCTGGCCGGGCGTCCCCTTTGAGCGCATCGACGCCGTGTTGAACGTCGCCCCGGACGCGCTGTACTTTTTCCTGGGCAACCAATATGTCCGCTTCAACATGCTGGAGAACAAGGCGTTCGAGGGCTACCCGGAGGCCACCTCCAAGCGCTGGGCCGGCCTGACTTTCGACCGCATCGACGCGGCGGTGTACTGGGGCAACGCCAAAGTGTTCTTCTTCCGCGGCCACCAGCACATCCGCTACGACATGGTGACCTACCGCGCCGACCCCGGCTACCCGAAATTCATCTTCGGCAACTACGTCGAAGACTGGAAATTCTTCGACTGAAGCGCCCAACCTGACAGGTGACTTATGGCAGAAACCACTAACCCCGCCGCGCAGGCGGAACAAACCCTCAACTGGCACCTGTTCGCCGCCGCCGGCGTCGGCGTGCTGCCCTTGCCCTGGGTGAACTTAGGCGTCCTGGCCGCCGTGCAGCTCAACCTGCTGCGCAGCCTCGCCGAGATTTACGGCGTCGAGTTTTCCAGCCAGCTTGGCAAATCGGCCATCGGTGCCCTGGTCGGCAGCGACCTGTCGGCCTCGCTCGCGGCAGGCCTTGCGAAAAGCCTGCCGGGGCCGGTCTGGGCCGTCGGCGCGGCCAGTGGCGCGTTGCTCGGCGCGGCGTCCACCTATGCGCTGGGCAAAGTCTTCATCCAGCATTTCGAGTCCGGCAACACCTTCCTCACCTTCGACCCGGCCAAGGTCAAGGCCTATTACGCCGAGCAGTACGAGCAAGGCAAAGAGGCCGTGCGGAAAAATTTCGCCGGGTTCAAGCCCTAAAAGGATATCCGCCGCAGCATGGCTTTACCCTCTCCTACCTTAAGCGGGAGAGGGTTCAAAGCCATTGCCGCAAGCGAAATGTCGGAGTCCAAAGCAAGCTTTGGACATTTCAAACCCGTCCAAGGCAAGCTCTGGACGCCAAGACAAGGCTTGCGCGGCGGAAGCGACGCTTGTCGCTTGCCGGGGTTAAAACCGTCATTCCGCCTGGAAGACCAAGGCATCCCCCCCCCCCTTTATGGCCGTGCGTCCGACCGCTCGCGCAAGGCTTCATAGAGCCGCGCCGGGCCGAGCAGGATATCCCGCAACCCGCTGCGCACTTTCTCGGAATCCAAGGCTTGCTTGCTCATCGTGCTGTGCGCGGCGAAGGCGTCCATGATGGCGTTCAGCAGTTCGTTGGACAGGTCGGGCGAGTTGGCAAACTGCTCCTTGGTGTTATTGGCGGCTTGCTGCGCCAAGGTTTTGGATTCCAGCAGCTTGCCTTTGATGACATTGTTGACATAGACCAGCCGGTCGTCCTCGGTGAGTTCACCCTCGAACAGGTCGTTCACCTTGGCGATGATTTCCACCAAATAAGCCTTCTCCTTTTCCTGCACCGAACCGCTGCCGACTTCGGCAATTGGCGCCAATTTCGGATACTCTCCATCGCCCAAGGCCAGCGAGCGCTTACCGTGCATTTTCAGGCTATGGTGGGTCAGCACGACCTTGGACAAGTCGATGCCGTCGCGCTCGCGCCCAAACGCCAATAATGGCAGCAGCCGCCGATAAAAGATGAAACGCTTTTCTACGCCTGTATTGCCATAGTCGAATATCTGCGAGAGAAAGGCATAGACGCGCTGGAACGCGCCCATGTCATGCTTAAACAGAATCAGCGCGTTGATCTCGTCTTGGGCGGCTTCGGCCGCTTGGCCGTCTTCCTGGGCCTTGGCGGCTTGCAGCTTTTGCTGCGCCGCCTTGTAACGCTGCAACAGCCTTGCAACCACCGGCTCCAATGCGCGGGTCAGGTCGCTTTGTTTGGCCTTGGCGTCAAACTCGACCTCGACCACACGGTTGACCTCGAATTCGTCATAAAACCCCGCCGCGTCCAGTTTCATGCGCAAGTCATATACCAAATTCGGGTCGGTGACATTCGCCAGCTCGGCAGTGTCGTAATAAGTCTTGAACGCGGCGAGAATGTCATCCGGCTCATTGATAAAGTCCACCACATACGTCATATCCTTGCCCGGATGGGCGCGGTTGAGGCGGGACAGCGTCTGCACCGCCGTAATCCCCGCCAGCCGCTTGTCCACATACATGCCGCACAGCTTGGGCTGGTCGAAGCCGGTTTGGAATTTGTTGGCGACCAGCAGGATTTGATAGTCCTCGGTATCGAAAGCCTCGCGGATACCCTGCCCTTGCAGGTTCGGATTCATCGCCTTGCTGGTTTCGCTGAATGGATTGGGGCCGGTTTGCGGATCGTTGACCTCGCCGGAAAAAGCCACCAAGACGCCGATTTTATAGCCCTGATCCTTGAGGTATTTGTCTATCGCCAGCCGCCAGCGCACCGCCTCCACCCGGCTGCCGACCACCACCATCGCCTTGGCCTTGCCGTCCAGCAGCGGGGCGACAGTCTCGCGGAAATGCTCCACCACCACCTGCACTTTCTGGCTGATGTTGTAAGGGTGCAGCCTGACCCAGCGCAGGATGCCTTTCAGCGCCTCGTTGCGCTCGACCTCCCTGTCGTCCAGTGCCTTGCCCTCATGGGCCAGCTTAAACGCCAGCGTATAAGGCGTGTAGTTTTTCAACACATCGAGGATAAAGCCCTCCTCAATCGCCTGCCGCATCGAATAGACATGGAACGGCGCGGGCAGATTGTCGGCGCTGGCGGGCAAATCCGGCTGGGGTCTGCGGCCAAACAATTCCAGCGTCTTGGCCTTCGGCGTCGTGGTGAACGCCACATAAGTGATGCCGCTGTCCGCCGCGCGGGCTTCCATCTGCGCCGCCAACAGGTCTTCGGTGCTGACCTCGCCGCCGTCGCCCAACTCCGCCAGCGCCTCCGCCGACAGCACCGCCTTCAACTTCGCCGCCGCCTCGCCGGTTTGCGAGGAATGCGCCTCGTCGGCGATCACCGCAAAGCGCTTGCCCTGCGTCGCCGCCAACGCCTGCACGGCTTGCAGCGCAAACGGAAACGTCTGGATCGTGCAAACCACGATTTTCTTGCCGCCGGACAACGCCGCCGCCAGTTCGCCGCTCTTGCTGGCGCTTTCGCCCTTGATGCTGGCGACCACCCCGGCGGTGCGCTCAAAATCGAAAAGAGCCTCCTGCAACTGCGTGTCCAGCACATTGCGGTCGGACACCACCAGCACCGTGTCGAACAACTTTTCATGCTCGGCGCTGTGCAAATCGGCCAGAAAATGCGCCGTCCAAGCGATGGAATTGGTCTTGCCGGAGCCTGCCGAATGCTGGATCAGATATTTGCCGCCCGGCCCTTCCGCCCGCACCGCCGCCAACAGCTTGCGGGTGGCGTCAAGCTGATGGAAGCGCGGGAAGACAATCTTCTTGATGTGCTTTTTGGCGTCCTTCTGCGCCACCACATAACGCCCCAGAATCTCCAGCCAGCCATCCCGCGCCCAGACCTCCTCCCACAAATAGGCGGTGCGGTGGCCGTGTTCATTGGGCGGATTGCCCGCCGCCCCCTGATCTCCCCGGTTGAACGGCAAAAACACCGTCCCCAGTCCGTCCAGCCGCGTCGTCATGCGCACCTCGCTAT
Source organism: Candidatus Methylumidiphilus sp. (assembly GCA_046089945.1). Lineage (GTDB taxonomy): Bacteria > Pseudomonadota > Gammaproteobacteria > Methylococcales > Methylococcaceae > Methylumidiphilus. The sequence goes on along the minus strand of JBJSYU010000149.1, from coordinate 1,414 downwards.
GGCTGACGGCGAAATGCACCAAAGCCCCATGCGGAAAAGACAACAACGGCTCGGCGCCGCCCTGCCCTTTTGGCTTGGGTTCACGGTCTAAACGGTATTGATCGACCGCATCCTCCACCGACTGGGTGAAGTCGGATTTCAGTTCCGCCGTGGCGACCGGAATGCCGTTAAGGAACAGGCCCAGATCCAGCGCGTTTTCGTTGTGCAGCGAATAGCGCACCTGCCGCACCACCCGCAGCCGGTTGGCGGCGTAGCGGGCCAGAATATCCGCGTTCATCGCCAACGCCGGTTTGAACTGGGCCAGCAGCACCGGCTGGCGCAGGCCCAGCAACTCAATGCCATGGCGCAGCACATCCAACGTGCCGCGTTGCTTGATCGAATCCCGCAGCCGCCCCAGCAGCACCTCCCCCGCCTGCCCGCCGTGGTTCTTTGCCAACAGCGCCCAAGCCTTCGGCTGAGTCGCCTGCACCCAAGCCAACACATCCGCCGGAAACAAAGCCAGCCCCCGGTCGTAGCCCGCCGCATCCTGTTCGGCATACAGCCAGCCGTGGGCGGCCAGATGTGCGCAGATTTCCGCCTCGAAATGGATTTCCTGGTGTAGGTTCATACGGGTATGACTGATTGAGTTTAAGCGGGGACAAGGCCGAGTTTGACGGCCCAGGCGCGCGGGATTTTCACTTCGACATGGCCCGGCGACGAGGCGGTGAATTCCACGCCGTTCAATTCAAGGTAAACCGGCTCCTTGCCTTCCATCTCCTCCATGCCGAACGAATCCATGACGTCGAAAAAAAGATGGTAGCCCGAATGGGTTTCCTCATCCCATACAGATTGGATTGTGGATTTTGTGCTCATGCTTCATTCTCACTGTCGGTCTGGCGATCTAGTAACCTTTGATCGTTCCCACGCTGGAGCGTGGGAACGATCAATCAGCTTGCGGTTGGGATTCATCGGCGGGCAGGGTTTGCCAAGCGTCAATATCCTGTTCTGGCCGATAACCCTCGAACCAGCCAGCCCGTAATTCCGCTGGGGCGGGGGCAGAATCCAAGCGGATGAAAATCACTTCTGTGGGGATGTGGCGCAGTTCCGGCGGCACGGGGATCGAGCCTTGCGGGTCTTCGATGATTTGGCGGATGGCATACATGGTCATTCCCTCTAGGTTTGGGACGTTTCGCTCGTTCCCAAGCGCCGGCTTGGGAACGCGGGGCTTGGAAGCGCTGCTTCCCGTTGCGCGGAACCGGGAAGCGGAGCTTCCCGAACGGGGTTCCCAAGCAGAGCTTGGGAACCAGGATAATAGTTTCGCACGTCGATTTTGCCGGTGACGGCGGCGCTTGTGTAGGGTGGGCAACTTCTTTTCGTTGCCCACCGTTCGCGGGCGGGTCGGCCTCTTCCGCGTGGGCAGACGATAAAGCCGTCT
>JBJSYU010000148.1:0-2775 GCA_046089945.1 Candidatus Methylumidiphilus sp. | reverse complement strand
CCTCAAACGCCGGCAGGATGTCGGCGCTACGTCGATCCCGCCTCCGGCGGCGCGGCGCGGGCGGCGCGCCAGTTCTGCGCCTCTTCGATCAGGCTCATGAAGGTCGTGCAGAGGAACGGCACGCCTTGGATGAACACCGTCATCGCAAACAAGGTCTGCTCATAGACATCGAACTGGTTCGCCGCCGCCAGCCAGACCGCGCCCGACACCAGCAGCAGGCCCATGACGGTTTCCGTCTGCGCCGGGCGGTCGGCCTTTTTCTTTTTCACCAAGCCGCCTTTTTCGGTGCGCTTGAACGCCAGTCCGTCACGGATCATGCCTTCGACGACCGCCTTCGACACCGTGTATTGCAAGCTCATCGCCGCTAGGGCCGCACCTAAGATCTGCCGCTTCGGAATGCGCACCCGGCGGCTGTACAGCATCCAGGCATGCACGACATTGACCAGCACCGCCGTCAGCACCGGCACGGTCAGCGCCACCGCCGGATAGGCCAGGTCGGCCAGAATAATCAGCGGCACCCACAGCAGGTTTAGGAACGACACCGCCGTGCCGACGGCGTCGGAGAACCAATACGCCCAGCCGGTGATGAAATGGTATTTCTGCTGCGGCGTCAGTGTCGTCGATTTCGGCAGCATGTGCCGCCAGTGCTTGCGGATGATCTGCATCGCGCCGTAGGCCCAGCGGTGGCGCTGGGTCTTGAACGCCAGCAAGGTGTCCGGCAACACGCCCCAGCCGTAGCGCTCGCGGGTGTAGTGGGCGTGGTAGCCGCGCGCCAGCAGCCTGAGGCCGAGTTCGGTGTCTTCGACGATGGTGTCGGTGGCCCAGCCGCCGACTTCGTCGAACGCGGAGCGCTTGACCATCAGCATCGTGCCGTGGGCGATGATGGCGTTGTCTTCGTTGCGCTGCACCATGCCAATATCGAAAAAGCCGGCGTATTCGGCGTTCATGATGGTTTTCAGCAGGTTTTCGTCGCCATCGCGGTGGTCTTGCGGTGCCTGGATAATCGCCACCTTCGGGTCGTTGAACCACGGCACCAAGTCTTTCAGCCAGTTCGGATGCACTTGGTAGTCGGCGTCCACCGCAGCGATGACGGCGGCGTCCTTGCCCATGAATTCCAAGGCCATGTTCATCGCCCCGGCCTTGAAGCCGGACACTTTCGGCAGATACACGAATTTGAAGCGCGGCCCCAGTTTCTTGCAATGTTCCTCGATGGGTTTCCAGTATTTTTCTTCCGGCGTGTTGTTGACGATGGCCAACACTTCAAAGTTCGGATAATCCAGCGCCGCCATGCTGTCCAGCGTGGCTTTGTACATGTCCGGCTGTTCCTTGTAGGCCGGCACGTGGATGGAGACCAGCGGCGCTGGGCTGGACAGGATTGGCCCGCGCTTGCCGGGTTCAATCAGCCGCGTCGGCTCGTGGCCGAGCATGACTTCGGCGATTTCATGCACTTTCGCCAAGGTGATGACCGCCAAGGGCAGCATCATCAACAGCCCGGTGCCCCACATGACCCACAGCCCCGCGTTCAGGTAATAGTCGAAGGGGTACAGCGCGGCGGAGACTAGGCCAGCGCCGAGCGCGTTGGCGGCTAAGGCATAGGCGAAGGCGTGGCCGAAGGTCGGCCGCCGCCGCCGCAAACCCCACAGCGTGATGAGCGAGCCGATGACGATGCCGCCGGCCGCCACGCCGGCGCGGGATTTCTGCACTGGGCCGCTGAGCTTGAATTTGCTGTTGCGGTTGACATCGTATACCCCCCAGTACGGCCCGGCGTTGCTGCCTTCAAAGCTTTTCCACGGCTGGTCGAAGGCTTCGACGATGTTGTAGTCGATGCCGCGCCGCTCGGCCTCGCGCAGAAACTCGCGCACCACGGTCGCCTGTTTCAGCGGGTTGGGAATCGCCGCCATGCGGTTGTAGCCTTGGCTGGGCCAGCCGAATTCGCCGATCAGCACGCGCTTGCCGGGATAGAGTCCGCGCAACTGGTCGTATTTTTCCAGCGCGTATTCGACGGCGTGGTCGGCGCGGATCGACTCCCAAAACGGCAGGTTGTGGGTGGTGATGAAATCGACTTCCTTGACCAAATCCGGCATGAACACCCAATCGTTCCAGCCTTCGCTGGTGGATATCTGCTTGCCGCCGGCCTGCGCCTTGGCTAGTCGGATGTATTCGATCAAATCGCCTAGGCGCAGCAGCGCCTCCGGCGACAGTTTCAACGGCCCGCCCTGCCCGTCGGCGATATCGGGATAGGCGGCGCGCGCCCGCAGCATCACCTCGTTGCCGACCAGGATCTCGCGGACGTTCCAGTTTTCCCGCGCCAGTTTCAGCGCCGCGTTCAACTCATCCAAATTGGCCAGTTTGGTGGCCTCGATGACATTGCCTAGCTCGTCGCGCTCATCGTTTAGCCAGACGCCGACGGTCACGTCCAAATTGTATTTTTGCGCCAGCCTAGGCACCTCGGCGACATTGCCGGTGGTGCTGTAGATGCGGACTTTTTTGGCGACATCGGCGATCAGCTTCAAATCGCGGTCGATCTCCTCAAGGCTGGGGTCGCGGCCCTCGAACGGCGGGTGTTTCGGCTCGTAGGCCAGCGACAGCGAGGCAAATTTGCCGGTGAAATCAGGCGGCTCGGCGACTTGCTGCGCCACATACCAGACGGCGGCTTGCAGCAGCGCGGCCAAAACCATGGAAAGCAGAACGAGTGGGCGCATAGTGGGACAGGGTTGATGAAAGGAGGGTTGGCGTCGTTCCGGGAGACTTTAAGAAGGAAGCTCTGATTAAGTC
>JBJSYU010000147.1:0-12322 GCA_046089945.1 Candidatus Methylumidiphilus sp. | reverse complement strand
GTTTGTTGACCAGTATGTGCAGTATTTGCTGGGCAATAATGCTGGAGTGAAGGATTCGGTCGTCTTCGCCACTCGCAGTTGCGACTTTTTTGTGCCGTTGGCTTCAAATACCACGCGGGTGTTCGACTCTTATTTCACGATTCCAGATGGCATCGAAATAGACGGGAGTCGGGAGGGTGTGCTTAAAGACCAAAACTGCGCGAAGCCTGCCAACAAGTACATTCCAACGATTGCCGCCGCGAACACCTCGCTGACGGCCGCGCCGAAGAAGTTGGCGGTGGCGACTGGCGCGGTGTTCAAGATTCCGAACCTGCGCAACATCGAATTGACCGGGCCTTTCATGCACAACGGCAGCTTGGCGACTTTGGAACAGGTGGTCGAGTTTTATGCGCGGCTGGGCAATGTCAACAACCCCAACAAAAACTCGTTCATGAATTCGATTTCTCTGACTGACCCGACGCAGCGCGCCCAGTTGGTCGAATTCTTGAAAACCCTGACCGACGACCGTGTCCGCTACGAGCGTGCGCCGTTTGACCATCCTGAGGTGTTTGCCCCCAATGGCCATCCCGGCAACCAGACCGCCGCCACGGCCGGCAATCCGCTGAACCCCAATCTGGCGAAGGACACGCTGCTGGTGATTCCGGCGGTCGGCGCCAATGGTTCAGCCACGCCGATTCTGCCGTTTGAGGCGTATTTGGCGCCTTAAGGCCGATCCGATCCGCTCACCCTGCGGGGGGAAGGCGGGGGTGAAAGGGTAAACTGCTGGTTTTTTAAGACCCTCACCCCAGCCCTCCCCCTGCGAGGGGGAGGGGGCAAAGACTTAAATTCAGAGCGTCCTTAACGCCCCGGCCGCTTTCTGACCCCATTCAATCTTTATCGGGAGTAACGCCCATGAACGTTTTGCAACACGCCGCCTTGCCCGCCATGCTGGCCTTGGGCTTGAGCCTGCCCGCCGCGCAAGCCGCCAGCACTTTTAACAGTGACGCGACACTGACTTACACTATCACCGGCATCAGCCCCGGCGACCTGGCCGGCTTGACCATCCTGGGTTCTTTTCAGCAGGCCGGCGAACCGGACTCGCAAGTGGCGCTAAGCGGCGATGGCGCCGTGGTCGCCAACAACCCCAGCTTTGGGCCTGCGGCCGTCACCACGACCTTCAGCCACAGCTTTGCGGTCAGCGGCAGCGCCAGCGACGGGGCGGTGCAGTCCTCGCATTTGGGCAACTTTAGCCTGTCGTTCAGCAACGCCAGCGCCAACACCTATGCGATAGAACTGAGCCTGGCCTATGTGCTGAACGCCCATGTCGGCGGCGAGTTTGCCGACAGCAGCGTCAGCCTGGATTACTTCAACGCCGACTCGTCATTCAGCGGCTTCGACACCATCACGGCCAACACCGCCGACGTGACGGACGCCACGCGGAATGATGGCTTGGCGCTGTACAGCTTCACCTTGGCGCCGAACGCGACGCAAGCCCTGCTCGGCGATGTCGCTATCACGGGCACTTTGCAAGCAACGCCGGTGCCGGTGCCGGTGGCCGCTTGGCTGTTCGGCTCGGCGTTGGGTTTGTTTGGCTTTGCGCGGCGGCGGGCGTAGCTTTGGCTTTTCCCTCGCTTTGTGGGGAAGGGGGCTGCAAGGCGAGGTGATTATTTTAGGAAATAGCCTAAACCCTAACCCTTCGCCGCACCGCCATGAACCTACGCCCCTTATTGCTGTTGTGCCTGTGTCCGTTGACTGTTCCAGCCGCCACGGTCGAAATCCTGCCCGCCATCACAAGCGCCAAGCTGCCAAGGATTGGCCTGAACTTAGGCGATTGGAACGCCTGGGGGGCGGCGCAACTGTTGGCGAATGTGCTGAAAAATCCCGGCTTTGAAGGCGTGATCGACCGCACCATCGTCATCGTCGCCCATGCCGGGCCGCAGGGCTTTGACGACGACATGAGCTGGTCGGGCCGGCCCGACGGGTTTTGGGCGGGAGCGCGGTTTGACGTGTATACCGGGGCGGCTGCGGGCCGTGGCGGGGTGTTGGCGGATTCACGAAAAAAAGGCAAGGACGGCCTGCCGACGTTTGCGCCGTTGCAGGCCGTGCCGGGGCTGGCGGCGGGCGATGTCGTGGTGTTGACGCGCACCGACGACGGCGGTTTCCCCTCGCAGTGGAGCTTGCCGAACAACGCCCTGCCCGGCTCGGCCGTGGCGGTGCTGGACGACCAGCGGCCGGGCAGCCCCGGCCTGCGGGCGCTGGCCTTGCAGCCGACGCCGGGCCAGCCGGCGCGGGTCATCAGTTATCTGGATTCCATCGGCGACCGCGCTGGCAAGCTGCTGCCTTTGGACGGGCGCTGGGCTTTGGCGCTATGGGCGCGTTCACCGGGCGGCGACGCCACCCTAAAAGCCAGCCTGCAACGGGTCGGCTCGCCGCCGTTTTTGAAAGAAAGCCGGGCTTTAAGCAAAGACTGGCAGCGCGTCGAGTTTGCATTCAGCCCCGCCGACAGCGGCCCGCCCGGCACCTTGGCGCTGGAATTGGCGGCGGAAGGCGGGCGGCTGCTGCTCGATGATGTCAGCTTGGTCAAGCAAGGCGAAACGGCCGGGGCGTTTCGGCAGGAAGTCGGCGAGGTGCTGGCGAAATTGCAGCCGGGCTATCTGCGCGACTGGCAGGGGCAGTTGGGCGACACCTGGGAAAACCGCATCGCCGAACCGTTCGCGCAACGCGCCAGCCGTTACCGCCCCGGCGCCGACGACCGTTTCGGCTACAGCCTGCCGGCGTTTTTGGACTTGTGCAAACAGATCGGCGCGTTGCCGTGGCTGGTGTTGCCGACCACGTTCAGCGACGCCGAATACCAAGCCGCCGGGCGCTATCTGGCCGGGCGGGCGCGGGCCGACGGCTTCGCCGAAATCCTCGTCGAATTTGGCAACGAAAACTGGAACGCGATGTTCCGCCCGGCGGGCCTGTCCGACCCCAAGGCGCACGGGGCCATGGCCGGCCGCGCCTTCGCCCATCTGCGCTCAGGCGCCGGGCCAGACGCGCCGCTGCGCCTCACCGTCAACGGCCAGGCCGTGGTGCCGAGCTACGCTTTGCGCATGTTGGATTCCGCCCCCGCCGCGCAGGTGTTGGCGGTCGCGCCGTATCTGGCCTATCAAATCAACCGCGCCGATGTCGCCGCCTCGCCCTGGCCGGTGCTGTTCAAGCCCGACCACGACTTGCCGTTGACCGCGCAGGGCGTCAGCCAGCGCGGCAAGGAATTGGCGGCGTATGAAGTCAATCTGCACACCACGCAAGGCGACATCCCGGCGGATTTGCGCGGGCAGATGGTCACGGGCGCGGCGTCCGGCGCCGCCTTGGCGCAGCGCCTGCTGGAAACCTTAAACAGCGGCGTCCGCCGACAATGCGTCTACAACTTGGCGCAATATGATTTTTTCATGGCAGACCGCACCGCAGTGAAGCTCTGGGGCGTCGCCCGCGACCTGGGGCCGACGCGGCGGCTGCGCCCCACCGGCCTGGGCCTCGCCCTGCTCAACCGCGCCCTGCCCGGCGACGCCCACGCCCTGCGCATCAGCGGCGCGGGCGCGGAGACCCTGACCGCCGCCGCGATTCAACGCGCCGACGGCTGGGCCTTGGCGCTGGTCTCCGCCGCCGCCAAGCCGCAAACAGTGCAGGTGCGGTTTTCCGATACCGGCGCCAAGCCGCGCCACCTGCTGCGCCTGCAAGCCGCCGGCCCCGCCGCGTCAAATGAAGACAGCGAGCAGGTGCGGATCGTCGAGCAAGATTGGCCTGCGGGGCGGGATTCGGCGGTCGAGGTGCCGGCTTGGGGCTTGGTGGTGTTGGTGCCGTAGGCGGTAGTTTAAGCCGCATAGTGGCCGACGAATTTAGCCGGAGTTAGCTCCATAACGCCAGCCCTTTCAAGATGTAAAAACCAACAGATTGATTATCAGGCGAAAAAGTTGCTGCTATGCGTGAAATTGTGCATGCAACTCATTGATTTTTATAGGTCACATTGAGAGCCCTGATCTTTAGACGCACCATAAGGCACAACAGCCTTAAACCTCTGCCCGATGAATGGCGGATCGCCTTCGGCATCCGCCCTACCCCGCTGCCTTTCCTTGCACCTCTGGCGCAAGTTTTCTGAATGGTATTTGGCCTGTGTAGGTGAAAATCTCAAGCTTGCCGTTTTCATAGGCTATCCGGAGGTGAGTTTAATTGGTTTGCGAAATACTCCTGAGGCTGTTCCAGGCCACGAGTGGCGCGGCCTGCGGATGCCCGTGAGGAATGCCATAAATCAATTAAATCCACCTCCTACTATTTGGAAATGTATGTTCTGGAGCGTATTGTCGGCGGCAAGGTGCTGATTATGGACAACCATCCCGTGCATTGCGCCAAGGCTGTGCAAAAGTTTTTGGAGAAACACAACGTACCCTATATTTATCTGCCGCGCTATTCGCCAGAGCTGAATCCGATTGAGGAGGCGTTTTCGAAAATCAAGCATGCTCTTAGGACACTCAAGCCGCGCACAGCAGAGGCTCTTTTTGCCGCTATACAAAACGATATTAAAACAGTTGCACAGGATGATGTGATTAAATATGTAAACCACGCCGAAGAGTTTTTATAAGTAACTTTTTGATATAGAAACCGCTGTAGTTCTCCAAAATTTGCAACGGGGATCTGCGCAACCCGTTTTTGCCGGTCAACCCGGCGACACCTAAAGCTTAGGTATTTCACGCGCACGGCGAAGAATAGCAAAAAATCCTCACCTTGCCGTGGCAATCGGGAAAACCCATGTTCCAGCGAAGGCGTAATACGACCCACAAAGCCAAGCCGACACAATGGCTTGCGACAACACGGACGGAACCAAGCCATTTTTTAAGGAAATTTTCCTATAGGCCATCAGCCACCCCGCTACTATCATGCGCCGGTCATCTATCTTCGCGCCATCCGACCGGCACCTTGGCCCGCATCGGATATTTGGACATAAAATCATGAACAACAAAAAACTTGTATTTTCAACCTTGTCACTGGGGTTTGCTGTGACGCGCGCGCTGGCCGGGCAGGAAAGCGCCATTGCTGAATTGCCTGCTGTGGAAATCGTGGACACCGCCCCGCTGCCCGGCATCGACCTGCCTAAGGAACAAATTCCGGCACCGGTGCAAACCGCGACCGACCAAGACATCGCCATAACCAACGCCGTCAACGTGAACGACTTCATGAACCGTGCGCTGGGCAGCGTGTATGTCAACGAAATCCAAGGCAATCCGTTCCAAGCTGACGTCAATTACCGGGGCTACAGCGCCTCGCCGCTGCTTGGCACGCCGCAGGGACTTTCCGTATACATGGATGGCGTGCGCTTGAACCAGCCGTTTGGCGATGTGGTCAGTTGGGATTTGATACCGAAATCCGCAATATCTTCGATGGCAGTGATGCCAGGTTCCAATCCCTTGTTTGGCCGCAATACGCTAGGCGGCGCGTTGTCCATCCAGACCAAAGACGGCATCCGCAATCCTGGCACGACCGGACAGGCGATTTATGGCGAGTATGACCGCCACGCCTTTGAGTTTGAACATGGCGGGTCAAACAAAGAATGGGGGCTGAACTGGTATCTCACCGGCAATTATTTTAAGGAAAACGGTTGGCGCAACAACTCGCCCACCGAAATCCGCCAGATTTTTGGCAAAGTGGGCTGGGCGAACGAGCAGACGGATATTAAATTCACCACCGCCTACAATGACAACCAAATGTATGGCAATGGCTTGCAGGAGCAAAGCTTTTTAGGACGTGACCATGCCAGCATCTACACGCAGCCTGATATCACCGACAACCGCGCATTGTTCTTGAATTTGACAGGCACACACAATCTGAACGACATATTCACCCTATCCGGCAATTCGTATTACCGCAATATCAGGACGCAGACTTATAATGGCGACATTAATGAGAATTCGTTGAGTCAAAATGTCTACACGCTGACGGAGGACGACAAAGCGGCACTGGATGCTGCGGGCATTGCTTATCCGGCTTACGACATGGACAGCTCAAACACTAAAACCCCCTACTTGCGGTGCATCGCGCAAGGCCTGCAACATGACGAGCCGGGTGAAAAATGCAACGGCCTGATAAACCAGACTTCGACCAACCAAGAAAACTGGGGGACGGCGCTACAGGCCGTGGCCAACCATGACATTTTCGGCATGGCCAACCGCTTCCTAGTGGGTGGCGCCTACGACCAAAGTGTTGTCAGCTTTAGCCAGACAACCCAACTTGGCTATTTGAATGCCGACCGCAGCATCACCGGCATCCCATCCTATGCCGATGGCGAAACCGGCGGCGTTGTCGATGGCGAGCCGTTGGACAACCGGGTGTCGCTGAAAAGCAACGTGACCACCTGGAGCTTTCTGACTGAGGACACTTTTTCAATCACTGACCAATTGCACTTGACCGCATCGGGCCGCTACAACCACACCGCAATCAACAATAACGACCAGATTCGTCCTGCCGGCGGCATTGACTCCCTTAACGGCAACCATGCTTACGAGCGCTTTAACCCTGCCGTGGGCCTAGCCTACAACCCGATGAAAGTACTTAACTTTTATGCCGGATACAACGAAGGCAGCCGGGCGCCGACCGCGATTGAACTCGGCTGCGCCAACCCCGACCGGCCTTGTAAACTGCCCAATGCCATGGCCGGCGACCCGCCGTTGAACCAAGTCGTGACGGAAACGTGGGAGGTAGGCTTGCGCGGTGAGATGCCTTGGAAAACAAATTGGAGCTTGGGGTATTTCCATGCCGAAAACAGCAACGACATTTTATTCGTGGCCGACGACCAGCAAGGCTTTGGCTACTTCAAAAACTTCGGCAAAACCCAGCGCCAAGGCATTGAAGCCAGCTTGAGCCACACCGAAAGGGATGTGAAGTTTGGCAATTTCCGTGTCGGCGATATGACGGTGGGCGCCAATTACACCTACTTGGACGCCACCTATCAGTCTTGGGAATTGGTCAACGGCACCGGCAACAGCAGCAATGATGTTGGGCAAGGCGAGGAGGGTGCGATTGTAATCAGCCCCGGCAACAAAATCCCGCTGATTCCAGAACACATGTTCAAGACATATTTGGACTACCAAGCCAACCGCGATTGGGGCATGAACATCAATGTGATCGGATTTTCCTCGACATATGCCCGTGGCAACGAAAACAATGCCCATCAGCCGGACGGCACTTATTACTTGGGCAAAGGCAAAACGCCTGGGTATGTCGTGACCAATTTGGGCGTCCGTTACACGCCCAGCTATTTGCAAGGCTTGCAGGTGTTCGGGCAAATCAACAATTTATTTGACCAGCGTTATTACACGGCGGCGCAGTTGGGGCCAACCGGCTTTGACGCCAGCGGCAATTTTGTCGCCCGCCCGTTCAGCGCGGACGGCAACAATACGTCTGTCCGGCAAAGCACTTTTTACTCGCCGGGCGCACCGCGCATCTTCTGGTTCGGCGTGCGGTACTCGTTCTAAGCCTTTTCCGCATAGGCTAGGCCGTGCGCGTTCGCCATCCGCCGCGCAGAAAGCGCATAATGGCCGGGTCATCCTTATCTTCCAAGGTTCACGGCCATGCGACACCTGCGCTCTTTTGTTTTGTTCTTTGGCTTGGCGCTAGGCCAAGCCAGCTCCGCTGACAGCACTCTGGAATTCCTCGTCGCCGAAGATGGCGAAAAACCCGCCAAACTCCAGTCCTTGCTTATCAAGGACGGCAAAATATTGCTCAAAGGCGCGGGCGGTGGCGGGAGCTTGGATTTGATTTATTCCGCCTCCCCTGAACAGTTGTCCATCATCGACCACGCTAAGCGCCATGTCATGACCCTGGATGAAAGCCAAGTCAACCGCATCGCCCAGCAGGCGGAAACTGTGCAGCCACTATTGCAGGGATTCGGCGAGCAGATTGCCAAACTTAGCCCGAAACAACGGGCGCAATGGGAGGACATGCTAGGCGGCAAACTCTCGTTGGATGCCGTCGCCGCCGCCGCGCAGCCCACGCCTAAAGCCAAGATCGTCAAAACTGGGCAAACCCGCCAAGTTGGGGGTATTGCCTGCGAGCAGATAGGGGTTTTTCAGGGCAAGCGGCAAACGGCTGAATTCTGCCTGGCCGATCCATCCAAGCTGAATCTGCCGGATAGCGATTACTCGACGCTGCGCTCTCTTTTGGGCTTTTCCGAACGGCTGGCCAATAAGTCGCAAGGTTTGGCCAAGCACTTTGGCCTGAATTTGCCGAATCTGGATTGGCGCAACTTGGCGGGTATACCGATTGCGCTGGGAGGTGCCGCCAAACAAAGCGCTAAGAGTGTGCGGCTCAGCCGCATTTTTGTTGCATCAGCCATAACGCCAGACACGATAAAAATTCCTGACGGCTACCAAAGCGAGCCGTTCAAATTATGGAATTGAGTGCTGCACCCGTGGCGTCATTGCCTACGGAGTTTTGGGGATCGGGGCTGGAGCGGAGATTTTAAGAGGGAAATAAACGCTGTTGGAGAAAGTTGCAGGTTTATTAGGTGAAACGCCGGGGCGCGGCGCAGGCGGAACGAAGTACCACATGTTCCGCGCCCACAGGCCAAGCTCGTTATCTCTTCTTCGATTCAGCGTTGATTTCCTGCATGCTCTGTACGGCAGGTGCCAACACATCAAGCGCTTTCTTATTGTCCTTTTCTTCTTCGAGAATGCGGATGGTTTCTTTGACCGACTGGTTGACTCTCTGCAGCTTAATGCTGGCGGCCTGGCCGGTGATTTCCTTGGTGAATTGACGGAGTTTCTTCAATTCGGTGATCGTTTCGTCCGCACGCCCACCTTGCAATTCTTCCAAGGCTTTCTTCGCAGAATCAGCGGACTTGTCCAAGAACTCCGCCACACCCGCCGAGTTTTCAGCGGCATACGAAGTGGAAACGGTGCCGATGGCCAACATGCCGGCCACCAACGCAAAACCCAGCACTTTAATAGTTTTATTTGTCATTTTGAAGTTCTCTTCACTGTAGTGGTTGTCGCTCCACGCAGCGCGTGGATTCTGTCTTTAAGAAGTCGAAATATCGACTGGCCGGGCCAGCCCCCGCTAAGGGGCAGTTTAGACCCGGCATGAAGCGGAATATTTAAGCCAGCCTTTTGTGGAGGCCATACATTAAACGAAACCGCGCCATTTGGATCGTCCAAGCTTTTGCCAACTTGCTGCCAGCGGGAAAAACACGCCGACCAAGGGGCTTGGCCTGGACAGTAAAAAAGGTGTTACTTGCCGGCGTTCTTTTTCATTTCTTCCAGCGTGGCAACCGCCGGTGCCAGCATCTCGGCAGCTTTGGCCAAATTGCCCGCTTCGGCCTCCAGGCCGGCGGCCTTAACCGCTTGGTTCGCCTTCTGCAGCTTCATCCCGGCTGCGTCGCCGGTGATTTCCTTGGTGTACTGGCGGACTTGCTTGAGGCTGGCGAGAGTTTCGTCTTTTTTGCCAGCATTTGCCGATTCCATGGCGGCCTTGGCCGAGTCATAGGACAAGCCGATATATTTGACCACGCCACTTGCGTCTTCGGCGGCCAAGGAAACTGCGGAGGCGCCTAGAGCCAGCACGCCGGCGACTAGCGCGGCACCGAGTTTGGTTGTGATTTTTTTCATCTTCGGGGTTCTCTCAAAGTTTGTTCTTATATTTCCACGCATGGCGCGTGGTTTTGGTCTTGAGATGCCGTTCGCGCCATCAAGCCCCAGTCCGTTCTGTTCGAACCCGTCGGCCAGAAAGCAGTACTCGGCGGGCACACCACAACGCTCCGCAGGCATCAAGACCGCCTAATACTACTCAATAAACCCGTGCATTGCCACGCTTAAAAGCGCTGTTTTTTGCCCGCGCCGGGCAAGAATCCAGAAAACCATCACAAACTCATGTTTTCCAAAAGAAATAACTTGAAACTTTCAGGCGAAAATGCAACCAGGGGAAATGCCCGCCGACGCCGGGGCGGGCCGAACCCATGGCGGGCGGCGGCGGACGGAATGCCACGAGAGCTTATGGCTTTAACACGAACACCATGGTTTTGCCTTCGCGCTTCAACTCAAAATACAGCTTGGCGTCTGCCAGCCTGAAAGATTTTGCGGCCTCCAACGCGCCCACAAAATCATCGGCCTGCGAGCCTGGACGGCAGGCCGCGTGGCCGACCTTGAGCACCGCGAAGGCGATGCGCTGCCCGTTGGTCTCGTATATCCCCGCGCCACGCCTGCAATCGGCCTGAAAGTCGAACCAGCCATGGGGCTTGAACTCCAGCCGGTATTCGGCCTCTTGGCTTAAGCCTTTGAAGTCTTCCCCATCGATGCTTCCCTCCCAGGCCCATGCCGTCCCCGCCAGTGGAAGGTTCTTGCGCCACGCGCCGACGCCGCTCAGGTAGAGACCGTCTTCGTCAGCCTCAGGCTCGGCAGTCGGCGCCGGCTGTATTGTGGGTTGTGCCGGCAGCACCGGGGGCGCCGCCGCCTGCCGGGCATGGCCGCAGCCGCCCGACACGGCAATGGCTGTCGCCAACGCCAATGCGCCGGCCACTCTCGCCATCAGTTTAGGGCTTTGCTTTTTTTGCCGCACTTGACTTGCCGGGATCTGCCTGTTGGCAAGCGGCGCACCCTTGCGGCCACTCCGCCCTCGCGTCATGTCCGCGCCAAGCGCCGTATCCCCACGCTATGGCGGATTTTTTCCATGAACGGGACGCTGTGCGCACGGGCTTTTTCCGCGCCTTCAAGCAGCACTTCCTCGATCTTGTCGGGCGCCTGCATCAAGGCGTCGTAGCGCTCCCGCGCCACCAGCAAATGCTCGTTCAGGTATTCAAACAGGAACTGCTTCATCTCGCCCCAGGCGATGCCTTCCGCGTAACGCTGGCGCACCGCGGCCAATTCGTCCTTGCCGGCAAACGCCTTGTAGATGCCGAACAAGGTGCAGGTGTCCGGGTCTTTGGGGACGCCCGGCTCCAGCGAATTGGTCTTGATCTTCATGATGAGTTTGCGGAACTGCTTTTCCGGCAGGAACAGCGGGATGGTGTTGTCGTAGCTCTTGCTCATCTTGCGGCCGTCCAAGCCGCACAGGGTCGCCGTGTCCTCGTCCACCACGGCGGCGGGAATGTTGAAATGCTCGCCATAAATATGGTTGAAGCGCCCGGCGATGTCGCGGGCCATTTCGATGTGCTGGATTTGGTCTTTGCCCACCGGCACTTTGTGCGCGTTGAACAGCAAAATGTCGGCCGCCATCAAGATGGGATAATTGAACAGCCCCATGGTCACGCCCTTGTCCGCGTCGGCCTCCCCACTTTCCTCGTTGGCCTGCACCGCCGCCTTGTCGGCGTGGGCGCGGTTCATCAAGCCTTTGGCGGTGACGCAGCTTAGCATCCATGACAATTCGGCGATTTCCGGCACATCCGACTGGCGGTAAAACACCGCGTTCTGCGTGTCCAGCCCCAGGGCCAGCCATGTCGCGGCGATTTCCAGCGTGGACTGGCCGACGCGCTCCGGCTCCTGGCATTTGATCAGGGCGTGGTAATCGGCGAGGAAATAAAACGGCAGCACATTGCGGTCGTGGCTGGCCTGGATGGCCGGACGGATGGCGCCCACGTAATTGCCCAGATGCGGGGTTCCCGTGGTGGTGATGCCGGTCAGGACGATGGTTTTGCTCATGCGGTTGCGGCCCTTGATGAAGGTGTTTGGTTTTGTTGGGAAAGCAAGCGCTACGGAACGGCGCTGCGCAAAATTGCCGGGCAATATGACACAAACCATGCCATTCCGCCAAGAGCCGGCAGGATCGGCATGCGTGAAACTACAGCTTGACATTCCAATGCCCAGCCAAAATACTGCGATCCCAAGCCCGCGCCAGATGGGCTTAAACACACTGAAAGAGGTTACGCTTTTATGAAAATCCAAGCCATTGCCGCAGCCTGCGCACTGCTGTTGTCCGGTTCCCTGGCCTTCGCCGAACCCGTCCACAACCCCGCAGCGATTGAACACACCAAACAAGCCATCGCCCACGGCGAGATGGGCCACGCCCCGCTGGTGTTGGAGCATGCGCAAACCGCGCTGACCCACGCCCAGGCTTCGCAAAAAGCCGAACCCAGCGTCCACACCGAGGAAGCCATCTCCCATCTGAATGCGGCCGTTGAAGCCGGCAAGAACGGCAACGCCGCCAGCGGCACTACCCACGCCAAAGAAGCGCTGAAACACCTGGATCTCGCCGCCGGCAAGCCCGCCGCCGCCGGCGCCGCCGACGCGAGCCATGCCGCGCAAGCGGTGGAGCACACTAAGCAAGCCATCACCCATGGCGAAGCCGGCCATGCCGACATTTTGTTGGAGCATGCGCAAACCGC
>JBJSYU010000146.1:0-8470 GCA_046089945.1 Candidatus Methylumidiphilus sp. | reverse complement strand
GATTTATCTTGCACGTATTTTCAAGGGCTTGCGCGCTGCGCAAGATAAATCTTGCACTCCAGTATTCGGCTTCAGTGAATGGCTTTGAAGCAAAGCCTGCCGCCCGGCGTGAATCTGCACAATCTTGATGCACATCCCGGTGCCTTAAACCAAAAACCCGCTAACCCTCCAACCGCCGCCCGCGCAAAAACGTCTGCTCAATCACCCCGCCGCCCAAGCATTCCTCGCCCTGGTAAAACACCACCGACTGCCCCGGCGTCACGGCGCGTTGCGGCTGGTCAAACGCCACGCGGCAGCGGCCATCGTCTAGCGGCTCGACCACACAAGGCTGATCCGGCTGGCGGTAGCGGGTTTTCGCGGCGCAGCGCAGCGGGGCTGGCAACGGCTGGTTGTCGCACCAATCCAGCGTCCCCGCTTCCAGCGCGTCGCTGAACAGCCACGGATGGTCGTGGCCTTGGCCGACCACCAACACATTGCGCGCCAAATCCTTGCGCAGCACATACCACGCCTCCTGCTCCGCGCCCTTTACGCCGCCGACGCCAAAACCCCGGCGCTGGCCCAGCGTGTAATACATCAAACCCTCATGGCGGCCAATCACATCGCCGTTCTCGGTTTGAATCTCGCCGGGCTTGGCGGGCAAATAGCGCTGCAAAAAATCCTTAAAACGCCGCTCGCCGATAAAACAAATGCCGGTGCTGTCTTTTTTGCGGGCATTCACAAAACCCGCCTTATCCGCCAATTTGCGCACGTCCGGCTTGTCCATGCCGCCGATGGGAAACAGCGTCCGCGACAATTGCGGCTGGCCTAGCGTGTAAATGAAATAGCTCTGGTCTTTGTTGCCGTCCACGCCTTTCAGCATATGAAACCGCCCATCGCGTTCCTCGACGCGGGCATAATGGCCGGTGGCGATCATCTCGCCGCCCAAATCCTGGGCATAATCCAAAAACGCCTTAAACTTGATTTCCTTGTTGCACAGAATATCCGGGTTGGGCGTGCGCCCGGCGGCATATTCCTGCAAGAAGTTTTCAAACACATAATCCCAGTATTCCGCCGCGAAATTGACGCTGCGCAAGGTAATGCCCAACCGGTCGCAAACCTTTTGCGCATCCTCCAAATCCTGTTTCGCCGTGCAATAGTCCGTGCCGTCGTCCTCGTCCCAATTCTTCATGAACAAGCCGGACACCTCATAACCCTGTTCCAGCAGCAGCAAGGCCGTCACCGACGAATCCACGCCGCCGGACAGGCCGACAATCACCGGTTGGCTCATGGCAAAGTCTTGCCCAAAAACGACTTCAACAGCCCCAGCGGATAGCGCTCGCCGGCCAGCCAATCATCGATGACGCCCAGCACCAAGGGGCTGCGCAAGCGCCGGCTCTCCGCCTGCAATTCCTCGCGGCTCAGCCACAGAGCGCGGACAATGCCCTCGTCCAGCGGGCTGTCCGGCTCATGCCCGTCCACCGAACCGCCGAAGCACACGCGCAAATAACTGGTCTGCCCGCTCGGATGGTTCCACACATACACGCCGACCAAAAATTCTGGCGTGAAGCGCCAAGCCGTCTCCTCGAAGGTCTCGCGCACGACAGCCTCCAACAAGGTTTCGCCATATTCCAGATGGCCGGCCGGCTGGTTGATGACCAAATCGCCGCCGCCCTCCGGGCGTTCTTCGACCACAAGAAAGCGCCCGTCGCGCTCGACGACGCTGGCGACAGTGATGCGGGGACGGGGGGACGGGCGGGCGGCGATGGCTGTGTTTGGCATGGGCGTTGGCTTCGTTTGGGTTGGAAAGCGGATTAAGGCCGCGTATTTTCGGGCTAATCGCCCCCCGCCGCAATCGCCGGCGCCGCGCAAGCCCGTTGACAAGCCCGCCGGCCCGCAGGTACTTTACCGCGCTGGCAACACCTCACCCGTCACAAGGCACAGCACAACCATGAACCACCGCAACACCGCCCCCACCCTGTTGATTTTCGCCGCGTTTCTGGCGCTTGCCGGCTGCGGCAAAAGCGAGCCAGAACAAGCCGCCAAGCCCGCCACCAGCGCCGAAGCGCCGAAATACAACGACAACCTCGACCACCAGGCGTTTGAGAAAAAATACGCCGACATGTGCGTCAACCAAGAACTGGCCCTGCGCAAACAGGAACACCCCAACAGCGGCAACGCCGGCGTCGCCGACGAAGGACTGTCCACGCTGTGCAACTGCATCGCCCGCGAAGAATCCAAGCGCCTGACCAAAGCCGAGGCCCGCAAGTTCGTGCAGGAAAACGAATACCCGATGTCGCTGATGATTAAAGCCGGCCAAGCCGAGGAAGCCTGCGCCAAGAAATGATTTTGCTGTGGCCCAAGCGCCCGGCTCGTGTATAATGCCGCGCTCAGGCCCATCCCGGAGAGGTACCGAAGTGGCCATAACGGCGCCGACTCGAAATCGGATGGGGGCTTAACCGCCCCACGAGGGTTCGACTCCCTCCCTCTCCGCCAAACACCCATGTCAAGCCATCCCAAGACATGCCAAAACCCGCAAGCTGCAAGGCTTCGCGGGTTTTTTGTTGTCTCACGCCAGCCCATGCCGTACCATCAAAGCGCATGATATTTGTTGGTAGACTTGATGGTATGCGCCGTTTTGCTTGGGCCGATACCATCGATCAAGGGGAAAAGCCCATGTTGAGCGATATTGAAGCCCGCAAAGCCAAGCCACAAGACAAACCCTACAAGCTGACAGACGGCAAGGGGCTTTACCTGCTGGTCAATCCCAACGGCGGGAAGCTGTGGCGGATGAATTACCGGCACGATGGCAAACAAAAGACGCTGGCGCTAGGCGTTTACCCGGAGATTGCTTTAGCCAAGGCGCGGGAACGCCTCGAAGATGCGCGGCGGCTGCTGGCCAACGGCATAGACCCCAGCGCCGAACGGAAAGCCGTCAAGCAAGCGCGGCAAGACGGGATAAGAAACGCATTCGAGGCGGTGGCATTGGAGTATTTCGCCGTGCGCGGCAAAGATTGGAGCGAACGGCACCGCACACGCTTGGAAGCGGACATGCGCCGCGACATATTCCCGTGGCTGGGGGATAGGCCCATTCAAGACATTACCGCGCCGGAACTGCTCAAGTGCCTAAACCGGATTGTGGCGCGTGGGGCGGAAGAAACGGCGCGGAGGGCGCGGGAAGTCTGCGGTTCGGTTTTCCGCTATGGCATGGCGACAGGCCGCGCCAACGCCGACCCCTCGCAAGCCTTGAAAGGGGCTTTGCCCGCCGCCAACCCCAAGCACCACGCGGCCATTACCGAACCCAAGGCCGTGGGCGAACTGCTGCGCACGATTGAAGGTTACACGGGTTCGCCGATAGTCCGCGCCGCATTGAAACTAGCCCCTTTGGTGTTTCTGAGGCCGGGCGAACTGGCGCAAGCGGAATGGGCGGAATTCGACCTGGACGCGGGCGAGTGGCGCTTGCCCGCCGAACGCATGAAGATGGACAGCAAGCATATAGTCCCTTTGTCGCGGCAAGCCGTGGAAATCTTGCGCGACTTGCGCCCATTGACCGGCCACCAAACCCATGTGTTCCCCCATGCCCGCAACAGGGGCCAATCCATGAGCCGGGAGAGTGTGAGGGCGGCGCTGGTTCGCATGGGCTACGGGCCGGACAGCGACAGCCCGATGACCGCGCACGGCTTCCGGGGCATGGCTTCCACGTTGCTGCATGAGCAAGGCTGGCCTTCCGACATGATAGAAAGGCAGCTTGCCCATGCCGAGCGCAACAAGATCAAAGCGGCCTACAACCACGCCGAACACCTGCCCGAACGGCGGCGCATGATGCAGGCGTGGGCGGATTATCTGGACGGCTTGAAGCATGGCGCGGCGGTGCTACCGTTCCGCAAACAATCCTGATACCCTTTCCATAACCACGCCTAGCCTTTGGCCGGGCGAATAGCGGCAAACCCTTGGCCGCGTGGCGTGGCCTTACCTCAAGGGCTGGCGTCAAAGGGGCGTCCACATGCAAGCATCCACACCTGCCGCACAACTGCGGCTGTCTGATTTTCTATCCTTTAGCGAAACCTGCCAACAGCTTGCGGACAAGCTGAACAGCGCGAATACCCCAACCTCGACCCAAAGCATTGCGCACGAAATCGCCGCCTGGGTGAGCCTGCGCAGCCTTACAGCCTACCTGCAAACCCAAGACGCAAGCGACCCCGACCGTTGCGGTTTTGAACCTCAAAACCCCGACGCGCCAGCGTTTGGATATTCGCCCACGCTGCAAGAGTGCCATTTCAACCGGCAAGACGTTGCAAGCTTCCAGCCCCCTAAGCGCTATATCAGCGGATTCGACTTGGATAAGCGATGGGCCGACGCCTGCGGCGGCGAAGATGCGGCCAGACAAAGGCATGATGGCTATGTGCGGCAGGGGTTACTTGAGTTCATGCACCCGCTTTACTACCCACCGTTCAACATCACGCTATTTCCTATAAGCCAAGTATTGGCTATCGAGGCGGCGGGTTTTTCGGCTACTGCTTCAATGGTTGAGACAGCCGACTTGTCCAGCGGCGAACAAGGCATGATTGCCGCAACCGCAGAACCGCCCATTAGTGGCAACGATGGGGCGGCAGACACCCCACGCAAGCGCCGCGTCACCAACACAGTCAGTTTGCTGGCCCAAGTGATTGCGGCCAAGCAAGGCATTTCCAGCGAAACCGCCATGCCAGCATTGCTGTCCAAAGGCGATAAGGTATATCCGCCAAAAACCTGTTTCATAGGTGCGGGCGGGCTTGAAAGTTTTCAATCGGGGCGGGCTGATGTTTATGGGGAGGAATTTCTGCCAGACGTGTTTAGAGCCAGATGCAAAGAGGAGGGAATCACAATACAAGACTTGGAAACCGCGCAACCGGATATGGATTTTGCCGCGTATTTCGGCAAAGACGCCTATGAAGCTATGTGGGAGTCTGTCAGGCTGGATAATGGGAGCTTGGCAAGTGCCAGAGGAGGAGAAGGCGACAAAGCCGCGCTTGGTTGTGAGGCTGGCAACCAAAGGCGTGAGGATACTGGCAGCGGAGTAACAGAATTTGATATAAAAAGAAAAAATGAATGGCGTGATATGATTGTAAAGGTAATTCATAAATATGAAGTAGCGCACAAAGAATATCCAAGCTGGGATCAATTTTGGCTTTTTTTATATGAAAACCCTCCCAAAGGTGTGACCGTTTTTGCTGGTGTATGCAATCCGACAGGAAAAGGCTTTAAAGAACAACCCTCTGTAAAAATGGCAGGTGTAACCAAGCATAAATCAGATATAAAAAGGCGATTTGACAACCTCAACAAAAATACCAATAAGCACCAATAGCGCCAATAAGGCTATTAGCCACCATCCCCTTACGCTTTTCTGCATACTGTTGTCAGCCGAAATCAGCGGGTGACACTTCGGCGCTAACCGTGTCACCCCATCATCATTTCATGAGGTTGACACTGTGTCTAAAGCATTACGGCCCAAAGGCCACACCCCCGACGCGCCCCGCGTCACAACCCATGCGGCGACCATCCCGCCCGCATCCAACACAAAAGCCCCCGCGAAAACCGGCGAAGGCATACCCGAAGCATTGAAAAACTTCGACGCCCTACCGGATTCTGCAAATGTCAGACAGCCAGTCGTAAAAGCTTTATTTGCCTGTTCGGACGCTACGGTTTGGCGGCGGGTGAAAACTGGCTTAATTCCAAAGCCACAAAAACACGGAAGCATTACCGCTTGGAATGTCGGAGCGCTGCGGGCCGCGCTGAATGAAGGGGGGGTAAAGTGAGAAATCCAAACCCAAACCCCAAAGAATCACGCGGCGGCATTGCGCCGACGATGAACGATAAAATTCTGTGGCAAAACCTGTATCGGGTTTACGCTGATTTCTCTGATTATCTCGACGATCTTAACGCGGAAAGCACTATCAACAGGCATATTCGCAATTGGATGCTGCGGGAGTTGACGCCGACGAAGCTGGAATTAAAACACGCGACGGACAGGGCGCGTGAGGCCATCGACAAGGTTTCAGAGCGGTTTTCGTGGAACCCTGACGCGGCGGCGCTTGGCCCGGCGGACAAATCAACGGCGCAACCGGCATCGCAACGCCAATCCGTTTGGGATTCCGCTAATCCTGCCGACCATGCCCCTGTCGAAATCCCGCTTTTTGTTGCCCAACGGCTGGCGCTGGTGGTTCGGTATGCAGTTTTGTTTACTAACCTAGTTGACCCGGAACATGCCGCTTTTTTGCTGAAAGCGCTGGGCGAGTCCGACCCCGCCGGAAAGTTGAAAAGCGATCAAGCGGACAGGCTGAATATCGGAAAACGGGGGTTTTTGCTATGACGGCCAAGCACACCACCGCATCGAACATCATCCGCTTGGATTATCAGGGCTTGGCCGTGGGCTTTACGCCAGATGGTTGGTTTAACGCCACAGCGGCGGCAGAACGATTTGGCAAAAGGCCCGTGGATTGGCTGGCCCTGGACAGCACGAAGGAATACATAGAGTCGCTGGCCGACATGCTTAGAAGTGAGAAATCCTCACTTCTAACGGTCAAGCGCGGCGGGCGCGGCAAGTCTGACGCAACCTGGATGCACCCTAAGCTTGCCGTTCCTTTCGCCCGCTGGCTGGATACCCGTTTTGCCATCTGGTGCGACCTTCAGATAGACAGCTTGATTCGGGGTAGCCATCCGCACTATGACCGCCTTAAGGAGCGGGACAGGTCTGCTTGTTCTCACAGGGTTGTGTCGGAAGTCTTGCGGCTGGTAAGGCTGGACGCTGGGAAGGAAACCCAACCGTACCATTATCAGAATGAAGCCCGCCTATTGAATTGGGCGCTGTCTGGCGAGTTCAAGGCGCTAGACCGTGAGTCGCTGGGGACGGCTGAATTAGCTTTGCTGGCAAACCTTTCCGAGTACGACGCCGTTTTGCTAGGGCGCGGCATTGAGTACGACGCCAGAAAGCAGAAGCTTTTGCAATTCGCCCGTGGTTGGCGCGAAGGCCAGCCGCATCAAATGGGGAGGGCAGCATGAGCGCGACGCCGAAACCCGAAAAGAAGCCTAAGCGGCGCAAGGGCTTGACGGCTTGCGCTGCTTGGGCGGACAATGCCCGCGCCTTCGACGCATCGAGGGCCAGCCGTGAGAAGCTGATTTTGTACAGGCGCACAAGCGCCACCAATGCCGGGCGCTTTTTGTTTGCCCGGTGTTTTCCTATGGCGGCTTGGGCGGGGCAGGTTCACGCCTGGCTGGCATCCTGTACGCCAGTTTCTCACCCCCGTTCAAGCCGTCGCCCTACCGCCGTGAGAAGCGGGCGCGTCGGCTCCATTCATCTGTACAGGAGCCATCCCATGAACACCCAAGCCACACCCGAAATCCGCTCAAATTCCAACCGCGCCGCCGCCGATGTCGGTATACCTGCACAGCACACCCCCGAAACCCACCACACCGCACCCCGCCGTGTGCCGTTTGCTCTTTCCGAAACCGGCTACCTAGACCTTGGCAGTGACACGGGGCTGTCCGCGTTATTGGAGATTGGCGCATTGCTGCGGACTACCCGTTTTGATTCCAAGCACGGCCCGGTGCCATGCACCGACCGGCGCGGTTTGGCGGTGGTGGCCAATGCCGGCGACGAGATTTTAGAGGCACTCCTAGGCGGCTTGGGGGTGGTTGGTAAGCTGTTGGTACACGCCAGCGGTGACATGTCGCACGTAGACCTTGCGCAAGCAGGGTGGCTCATCGCGGGGCTTGCCGACATCGCCCAAGGCATTCACCAAGGCGTGGCCGATGTGAAATATGCGCTGGCGCAGCAGGTTGCCAGCGAGGGCGAGGACAGCCAGCAGGGCGGTGCGCAATGACGCGGACACAAAAAACCCCGCCAGCGCAGGCAGGCGCGGGCGGGGTTATCGGAAACGATTTGCCAAAGGCAGCGCATCATACCGCATCGCCCACCGAGGGCGAAGCGGGCGAATCGGCGGGGCTGGAAAGCGCGGGCGCGGCCACCCCTTTAAGCGTCTGCTTCACTGTATTCCAATCGCCGGAACCGCTATCGAAACGCTTTGCCCTGGCAGAAGATGGCAAGCGCATCGATAAGAAGCCAGCAGCGAACATGACCCAAGGCAAGGCCCGGCGGGTTTCGCTGGATTTTCCGGCGTTCGGGGCCGCGCTGGACAAGGCCACCGAACGCATGGCGTTTTGCTACGGCCTGCACGACGCCGCGAAATTCGGCGACACAGTTAAGGTGGCGATTGCCGCCAAGGCCGACCCGGCTAAGTGCGTTCTCGCCAGAACCCGCGAGTTTTTTGACTACCGCGCCCGGCCGGGTGTTTTGATGATCGATCACGATCCACACCCAGACAGCCCAGCCATGACGCCGGAGCAGTTGCGGGGCGTCTTGGCCGGCGTGTGTCCGGCGCTGGCCGGGGCGGCTTGCTGGGTTCGTGGTTCGGTATCGGCGGGCGTTCACCTTGAAGGTGAGCGCCCGAAAGTGGCG
>JBJSYU010000145.1:0-4262 GCA_046089945.1 Candidatus Methylumidiphilus sp. | reverse complement strand
GACCTTTGATGCGGATCTCGGCGACCGGCAGCAAAGGCTCTGCGCCGCGCAGCAGCCAATCTTTGCCATCCCGCTGCGCCAGTCGGTATTCAGCATGGCTGCTGTCTTGCAAGCTAAAGCGCGCACAAGCCCGCCCGGCTTCCGCCATCGCCTCCACCGCCGGGTCGTCGGCGTTCAAAACCATTAATCCATGCCCCCGGAAAATCCGGCGCTTCGCCTCGGCATAGTCGGCCAAGCTGGCATAGCGATCCATGTGGTCGGGGCTGATGTTAAGCACCGTCGCGGCGGCCGCCGCCAACAGCGTGGAGCGCTCCAACTGGAAGCTGGACAATTCCAGCACATACAGATCAGCGTCTTGATCCAGCAAGTCCAGCATCGGCGTCCCCAAATTGCCGCCGACCTTGACCTTGCGGCCATCCGCCTCCGCCATCAGGCCCAGCAGCGTGGTGACAGTGCTTTTGCCGTTGGAGCCAGTGATGCCGATAATCGGCGCCAAGGCCATGCAGGCAAACAGGTCAAGGTCGCCAAACACCGGCACACCGGCGCGGATCGCCTGACGGATCGGCGGGGCGTCCAAGGCCACGCCGGGGCTGACCACTAGATGGGTGGCGCGGGCAAACGCCGTGGCGTCGAAACCGCCTAAGAACACCGCCACATCCGGCAAGGACTCGCGCAATTCCGCCAAGCCCGGCGGATTGGGGCGGGTGTCGGTGACTGCCAGTTGAATGCCGTGGCCGGATAAAAACCGCGCCACCGACGAACCGGTCAGCCCTAAGCCCACCACTAGGACACGGGAAGACTTGTCCAGCCCCAGCCGGGACAGTCCTTGTGTTTTGTTTGCTTCGCTCATCGCCCTGTCAACTCAACGCAGCTTCAACGTGGCCAGGCCAAACAGCACCAGAATGACGGTGATGATCCAGAAGCGCACGATCACCCTAGGCTCCGGCCAGCCTTTCAGCTCAAAATGATTGTGGATCGGCGCCATACGGAAGATGCGCTTGCCGGTCATCTTGAACGACAGCACTTGCAGCACCACCGACAGGGTTTCGATCACAAACACCCCGCCCATGATGACCAGCACGATCTCCTGCCGCACCAGCACCGCCAGCACACCCAAGCCCGCGCCCAGCGCCAAGGCGCCGACATCGCCCATGAACACTTGCGCCGGGTAGGTGTTGAACCACAGGAAGCCCAAGCCCGCACCGACCAGCGCCCCGCAAAACACCACCAGCTCGCCGGCTTTGGGTATGAACGGGATGCCCAAGTATTCGGCAAAATTGATGTTGCCCGAAGCGTAGGCGAAAATGCCCAAGCCCCCGGCCACCATCACCGTCGGCATGATTGCCAGGCCGTCCAGGCCGTCTGTCAAATTGACCGCGTTGCTGGTGCCGACAATGACGAAATAGGTCATCACCACATACAGCCAGCCCATGTTCCACAGGACGTTCTTGAAGAACGGCACGATGAACGTGGTTTCCGCCGGCAGGCTGGCGGTGGCATAGAGGTAAATCGCGGCGGCAAAGCCGAAAATCGACTGCCCCAGATATTTGTGCCGCGCCGCCAAGCCCTTGCTGTTGCGCAGCACCAGCTTTTTGTAGTCGTCGATGAAACCGATGCCGCCAAACGCCAAGGTCACCAGCAGCGTCACCCAGACATAGCGGTTGCCCAGATCCGCCCACAGCAGGGTGCTGATGGCGACCGACACCAGAATCAGCGCGCCGCCCATGGTCGGCGTCCCGGCCTTGGAAAAATGCGACTGCGGGCCGTCCTCGCGGATGCTTTGGCCGATCTTGTAGCGGCTCAGGCGGCGGATCATGCTCGGCCCGACGATCAGCGAAATGACCAGCGCGGTCAACACGCCCAGAATGGCGCGGAAGGTCAGGTAATGGAAAACCCGGAAAACATCGAGGTGCGTTTCCAGCCACTCGGCAAATGTCAATAGCATTGTTCTGTCCTTGCACGCAGCGCCTCAACGACGCGCTCCATGCGTTGGCTGCGCGAGCCTTTCACCAACAGGGCCACATCCTCGCGCAACTCTTTTTGCAGTTGTTCGATCAAGTCATCCTGGCTCGCAAAAAACTGCGCCCCAGGGCCAAAAGTCTCCACCGCCTTGTCCGTGTTGGGGCCGGTGGCGTACAGCCGGGCCACACCCAAGGATTTAGCCAAGGCGCCTAATTCGGCATGCAGTTCGGCGCTGGTTTCGCCCAGCTCGCCAAACGCGCCCAGCGCCACCCACGGCTCGCCAGGCAAATCCAGCAGCACATCCAGCGCCGCCTTAAACGAGGACGGGTTGGCGTTGTAGGTGTCGTTGATCAACACCCCGCCTTTGCCGGAACGCTCCGGCTGAATCCGCCCCGCCACCGGCGCCAGACGGGACAGCCCCTCGGCAATCTGCGCGGTCGTCACCCCTAAAGCGAGGCAGCTTGCCGCCGCCGCCAAGGCATTGGCGACATTGTGCCGCCCCGCCAAATTCAGCGTGGCCTCGTGCCTTTCGCCCTGGAATTCATACTGGAAGCGGGTTTGGAAGCCCTGCCCACCCCAGTCACCGCGCAGCGAATCCGCCACGCCGCGCACGTCGGCGTGCGGACTGAAGCCAAAGCTGAGGATTGCTCGCGGCCGGGCCATGTCGCGCCACAAACCAAAATAAGCGTCGTCGGCGTTCAGGATGGCGACGCCGCCCTCCCCCAAGGACTGGATGATTTCGCCTTTGCCACGCGCCACGCCGTCGCGGCTGCCGAAGCCTTCCAAATGCGCGTCGCCGGCGTTGGTGATCAGCGCCACGTCCGGCCGCGCCAGCCCAGCCACATATTCGATCTCACGCAGATGGTTGGCGCCCATTTCGACCACTGCGTAACGGTGTTCCGGGCGCAAGCGCAGCAGGGTCAGTGGCACGCCCAAATCGTTGTTGAGGTTGCCGCGTGTGCATAACACCGGATCGTGGACGCCCAAAATGGCGGCGACCATTTCCTTGGCCGTGGTTTTGCCGTTGCTGCCGGTCAACCCCACCACTTTCACCGAACTGGCCTGCCGCCACGCCGCGCCGAGTTGGCCCAGTGCGATGCGCGCGTCGGCCACCCGCACTTGCGGCAGCGGGCTTGCAACCGGGCGCTCGACCAAGGCGGCGCAAGCCCCGACGGCGGCGGCTTGCGCGACAAAATCATGGCCGTCGAAACGCTGCCCGCTAATGGCGATGAATAAATCGCCCGGCTGCAACGTGCGCGTGTCGATGCTGACGGACTGAAATTCCACATCTTCGCCGAGCAATTCGCCAGCGGTGATTTGCTTAAGTTCGCTTAAGCGCATAAGGATTTTTCTTCTTAAGTTTTATTCTGCCAGGCCCCACAGTTGCCGGACGACAAGCCGGTCGCTGAAGGGGTGTTTGACGCCGCCGATGTCTTGGGTGTCCTCATGCCCTTTGCCGGCGACCAGCAGCACGTCGTCGGGCGCCAACCGCTCCAGCGCGGCGGCGATGGCGGCGCGACGGTCGCGTTGTGTGATGATGTCTACACGCCCACAGCCAGCCAAAATCTCTTGGATGATCGCGCCGCCATCCTCGGAGCGCGGGTTGTCGTCCGTCAGTACCACATGGTCGGCCAGTTGTGCGGCCACCGCGCCCATCTGCGGACGCTTGCCACGATCCCGGTCGCCGCCGCAGCCGAGCACCACCGACAGCTTGCCCCGGCAATGCCTGCGCAAGCTGGCCAAGGCTTTGCTAAGCGCATCGGGTGTGTGGGCATAATCGACCACGGCAACCGCACCCTGCGGGCTGGCGAAGCGCTCCATGCGGCCGGGCACGGCGCGGACTTGGCGCAAGCGCCGGGCGGCTTCTTCTGGGCCGAAGCCCAAACCCCGCAACACCGCAAACACACCCAGCAGGTTTTCCACATTGAAATCCCCGTACAGCGGCGCGGCGACCTGGGCTTTGCCGTCGGCGCAGGACACCTCGAAGGCAATTCCGTCTTGGCTGTGCGTAAGCGCCGAAGCGCGGACGACCTCCAGCCCGGCGTCATCCGGGACAGTTGCGCTTAAGGTGAAGCCAATTTTGCGCAGACCCGCAGGCGCATGCCGCAAAACGGCGGCGGCGCTGGCGTCGTCCAAGTTGAACGCCATGAATTCAAGGCCGGGCCAGGCGACCAACCGCAGCTTGGCCTCCAAATACGCTTCCATGCTCAGGTGGTAGTCGAGATGGTCGCGGCTTAAATTGGTGAACAGCCCGCCTGCAAAGCGGACGCCGTGCAGCCGACCTTGATCCAGGCCATGGG
>JBJSYU010000144.1:0-2776 GCA_046089945.1 Candidatus Methylumidiphilus sp. | reverse complement strand
CCTGGCCGCCCGGCCGGATGATGCGCCTTTCCGTGCCGTCCACTCCGTAGTCTTGTTTGCCTTCTGGCTCCAGCCTGGAAAGCATTTCATCGGATACCCTTGGAGGGATAAAATCATCTTTTTTAGTAGGTGGGTTTAATTGGTTTGCAAAATACTCCTGAGGCTGTTCCAGGCCACGAGTGGCGAGGCCTGCGGATGCCCGTGAGGAATGCCATAAATCAATTAAACCCACCTCCATGCCTTGGATCGGAAGTATCCGAATGCCGGGAAGGAATGGGCTTGGCAATATGTGTTTCCGGCGGCGGGCCATTCGCCGATCCGCGCAGCGGCAAGACGCGCCGGCATCATGTGGACGAGCAGAGTTTGCAGCGGGCGGTGAAGAGGGCGGTGCGGGCGGCGGGCCTGACTAAGCCGGCGACTTGCCATAGGTTTCGGCATAGTTTTGCCACGCATTTGTTGCAGTCCGGCTATGACATCCGCAGGGTTCAAGCATTATTGGGCCACCAGGATGTTTCGACGACGATGCTTTATACGCATGTCTTGAACCGGGGCGGGATAGGGGGTTGGGAGTCCTTCGGATGGGGCTTAGGGAGCGCTTTATTTTGCGAGCGGTTGGGTATGTTTTGTTGCATCGAATCACGTGGAAACCGGCTAGTTTGCCATCCTTGGGCGCTGGATTCCGGCGCCCGGCCGGCATGGCGGCGATATTCTTTGCTGCGGATGCATTAACGCCGGCAGGATGCCGGCGCTATGGTCGCTTGCTTAGCGTCAGTTCCTCAAGATTTGCGCCGATCCCGGCGCAATGTCCCCAGCAGCCGGCTCAGCGGCGTGACGGGTTCGTGGTCGCGGCGGTCTTGCTCGCGGCGTTTGCGCGTCTCTTTTTTCAGTTCCATCTCGCACTCCGGGCAGTGCAGGTCGATTTGGCGGTGGTGGAAGGCGGCTATCGCGGTTTGCTTGGTGACGGTGAGGATGGCCGCGTCGGGCAGTTCTTCGCAAATCGTCTGCATCATCAGCGCGGCGTCGTCGTCGGACAGCGAGTCCAGCGCTTCTTGCAGCAAGATCCAATAGGGGCTGTGCAGCAGCATGCGGGCGATGCCTAGGCGCTGTTGCTGTTCGCGGGACAGGGTTTTTTCCCAGCGGTCGGTTTCTTGCAGCCGCTCCAGCAATTCGTCCAGGCCGACGCGGCGCAGCGCCTGTTCGACGATGGCGGCATCGAAAGCGTCCGGTGCGGAGGGGTAGCTGACCGCGCCTTGCAGGGTTTCGATGGGCAGGTACGGGCGCGGCGGCACGAAGAACATGCGGTCGCCGGCCGGCAGTTCCACCCGCCCGCGCCCCCACGGCCACAGCCCGGCGATGACTTTGAACAGTTTGCCGATGGCGGCGGTGTCGCCGGCCAGGAACACCCGTTCGCCGGGCTGGACTTCGGCGTCGAAGTCGGTCAGCGCCACGGCGCCGTCGGGGTCGGCGATGCTGACTTTGCGGAAGGCCAGAATCGGTTGGGTGGAGTCTTCCACCAGGATGGTGTTGGGGTCGGGGTGGCTGATGTCTTCCTGCAAATCCCGCAGCGCCGCTTCCAGCCCCAGCACGCGCTCCACCGAGGCGCGCCATTCGGCCATTTTCCCCAGGTTGTCCACCGGCCAGGACAAGGCCGAGGCCATTTGCTGGAACGCCTGCGAGGATTGCACCAGCGCGCCGAGCGTGATGGCGCCGCTGATGTAGCGCGGCGAGGCGACGAGGATCGGGAAGGCCATGGACAGCACCGAATAGCCGGAGGTGAACATTAAGATGTAGCCGAACGCCCGCGTCTGCCGGTGCCAGACGGTGACGATGCCTTGGAACAGGCGGGCGAAGCGGCGGCGCTCGTCGGTTTCGCCATGCACCAGCGCGATGGCTTCGGAATGCTCGCGCGCCCGCGCCAGGCCGAAGCGGAAGTTGGCTTCTTCGGTCTGCCGGTCGTCGGTGGCCTGGGTCAGCGGGTGGCCGATTTGCCAGCCAATGAAGGAGGCCACCGCCGAGTAGATCAAGGCCAGCCACACCAGATAGCCGGGAATGGGCAGGTCGAACAGGCCCAGCGGGATGTAAACCGTGCCGGACAGCCCCCAGAGGATTTTGGTGAAGCCGAACAGCAGCAGGGTGGAGTACACCATGGAATGGCAGAGGTCGATGGCGTATTCGGTGGCGATGCGGATGTCTTCGGCGATGCGCCCGTCGGGGTTGTCGTGCTTGCCGGGCATGTGGATGATTTGGCAGTGGTGGCCGTCGTTCATCCATTGGCCGATGAGGCGGTTGGTCAGCCATTCGCGCCAGTCGAGGTGGATGCCGCGCTTGACGGTCAGATGGGCGTAGGTGACGCCCATGTTGGCGGCGAGGATCAAAAACGCCAGCCAGAATTGTGTCCACAGACGGGAAGTCGAGTGCTGCTCCAGCGCGTTGAACAGGCTGGAACTCCATTCGGTGACTAACACCGCCAGCCCCACTTGCATGACGGTCAAGGCCACCAGCGCCGCAGCGCGCAGGCGGATGTGCGGGCAGTCGGAACTCCAAAACGGCCCGGCTAGGCGGATGAAGTGGGTGAAAAAGCGGGGGATGCTGGCCTCCAGCTTGGCTCTGGCCCCGGCAATGACGGGCTCTTGCGGTGAGATAATCATGGTCGTCTTCCAGTCTGTGGTTATTATTGTTAGCTTTTTCAATCGCGTCGGTCGGGGCGTACCCCGACATCTGCGCGTTGCCGCAAACGCCGGCATCCTTTTCGGTGTTTGCGGCATTCCCGGACTAT
>JBJSYU010000143.1:0-3124 GCA_046089945.1 Candidatus Methylumidiphilus sp. | reverse complement strand
CAGACAGTCGGCGCCGCCCTGCCGACGGCGGCCGCGCTGCCCGCCAGACCGGTGCCGTCCGAACCTGACGGCGGCATGAACCGGCCAGCGGCGGCGCCGCCCGCGCAGGCGGGGACTTACCGATGGTCGCACGATCAGGGGCGCCTCCAATCTGTCCCTTCGTCGCCCCCCGAAATTGCCACGCTGGGCAGAGACAGGGGAGAGCGCAGCGGCGCAGGCTTGAAAAGAAAAATGTCTGCCGACGACGCCAGCCCAGCCAGCCTCGATGAAAGCGTGCAATCGATGGCGTCCGACCCCAACGCCCTGACGCAAACCGGCCCCGCCCTGCCGAACTGGCAATGCCGCACGGTGAACCTAAGCTGGAACGGCCCGGTGTTGGCCAGCCAAACCCTCAGCCTGTACCTGCTGCCGCCCGCCGCCAATCTGCTGTTGAACCTGCTGCGCGTCGGTCTGCTGCTGGCGCTGGCCTGGCTGTTGCTGGGCGGCGGCGGGGCGGGCGGTAAATTCCGCGTGTCGCTGGCGGGCCTTGGCGGCGTGTTGCCGCTGCTGGTGTTGGCGCTGCTGGCCGCGCCGCCGGCCAAGGCCGACGAGATGCCCGGCAAGAAACTGCTGGACGATTTGCAGGCCCGCTTGCTCAGCCCGCCGGAGTGCCTGCCCGAATGTGCGCAAATTGCCAGCCTGCGCTTGCGCTTCACGGCGGACAGCCTCAGCGAACATCTGGAAATCCACGCCCAGGAAGCCGTCGCGGTGCCGCTGCCGGCGCAGCAAGGGCAATGGTTGCCGAACAAAATCAGCGTGGACGGCGCGGACGCCCACACCCTGTTCCGCGCCGAGGATGGCGTGCTGTGGCTGGGCCTGAAGCCCGGCCGGCACGAGGTCACGCTGGTCGGCGCGTTGCCGAACCGGGCGCAGGTGCAACTGCCCTTGCAACTGAAGCCGCACCGCGTCGAGGTCGAAGGCGACAGTTGCCGCGTCGAGGGCGTCAAGGAAAACGGCGAGCCGGACGACCAATTGCAACTGACCCGTGCCTTGGACGAGCCGCAAGCGCAGGCTGCGCAAGCCTTGGAGGCGCGGCCCTTGCCGCCGTTTTTGCAGGTGCGCCGAACCTTGCGGCTGGGGCTGGAGTGGCGCGTGTCCACCCAAGTTGTCCGGCTGTCGCCGGCGGACGCGGCCATCGTCATGGACATTCCGCTGCTCCTAGGCGAAGCCGTCGCCACGCCCGGCTTGCAAGTCAAAAACGGCCAAATCGCCATCAGCCTCGCGCCGGGGCAAAGCGAGATGGGCTGGGAATCGACCTTGGAAAAACGCGCCGAACTGACTTTGACCGCGCCGCAATCGGCAAGCTGGACGGAAGTCTGGCAGGCCGATGTCAGCCCGGTGTGGCATCTGGAGACGGGCGGCATCGCCCCGTCCCGGCATCTGGACGCGCAAGGCCGACGCTTGCCGGAATGGCGACCGTGGCCGGGCGAGTCGGTCAGCCTGCAATTGACCCGGCCGAAAGGCGCAGCCGGCGCGACACTGACCCTGGACAGCAGCCGCCTGCGCCTGTCGCCCGGCCTGCGCGCCGGCGACGCCCGGCTGGATTTGACGCTGCGCAGTTCACAAGGCGGACAGCACACGCTAAAACTGCCGGCCGGCGCGGCCTTGCAGTCGGTGGCGGTGGACGGTCGTCCCCAGCCGATCCGCCAGCAGGGCGACGCCTTGACCCTGCCCGTCCGCCCCGGCACACAAACCTTCACGTTGGCTTGGCGGCAGGACGGCGGCATCGCGCCCTGGCTGCTTACGCCGCGATTGGATCTCGCCCTGCCTGGCGCCAACCATGCCATCACCGTCGATCTGGGGCTGGATCGCTGGGTGCTGATGGCCGGCGGGCCGCGCCTGGGGCCGGCGGTGCTGTTCTGGGGATTGTTGGCCGTGCTGGCCGTGCTGGCCTTCGGCCTGGGCCGGGTGGGCTGG
Source organism: Candidatus Methylumidiphilus sp. (assembly GCA_046089945.1). Lineage (GTDB taxonomy): Bacteria > Pseudomonadota > Gammaproteobacteria > Methylococcales > Methylococcaceae > Methylumidiphilus. The sequence goes on along the minus strand of JBJSYU010000143.1, from coordinate 1,168 downwards.
ACGCCGCTACGCGCCGGGCAATGGTTTTTGCTGCTGCTGGGCCTAAGCCAAGTGGATCTGCCGCTTGCCGCCTGCGTCGTCGGCTGGCTGTTCGCGCTGGGCTGGCGCGGGCGGCGCGGCGCGGGGCTGGGCGACAACAGCTTCAACCTCGCCCAACTGGCTCTGCCGTTGCTCAGCCTGATTGCGTTGCTGTGCTTGTTTGAGGCCGTGCGGCAAGGCTTGCTGGGCTTGCCTTGCATGCAAATCGGCGGCAACCAGTCCACTGCGTCCAGCCTGAACTGGTATCAAGACCAAAGCCCGGCCCAGCCGCCGCAGGCTTGGATTTTGTCCGTGCCGCTGTGGGTGTACCGCGCGTTGATGCTGTTGTGGGCGCTGTGGCTGGCAAACGCCCTGCTCGGCTGGCTGCGCTGGGGGTTTGGCTGCTACGCGGCGGGCGGGTTGTGGCGGCCCAGGGTTAAAAAAGCCGCATAACCGGCGGCGTTCACGCCAACTTCCACACCGTCTCCAGCCACAGCAGCGCCAGACACACCGGCAAGGACGCCAGCCACAATGTCAGGGAAACGCTCAGGCCGTCGATCAACCCCAAGGCGCTGCCGTTGGGATAGCGTATCGCCACAGCGTACAATGCTGCCAACATTTGCGATGCGGTCAGCACCGAAAACGCCAGGATGAAGCGGTCGGCCAACTGGAAGCTGTGCGCCAGCACATCGGCCAGCAAGGTCAGCATCGCCGGCAGGTACAGCAGCGTGGCGGGCAAGGCCAACACGCCGAGCAGCGCCATGGACGGGACAAATCCGGCCAAGCGCCTGACCACCCAAGCCAGGCACCCGGCCCAGGCCAGATTGGCGGCGAGGTAAATCAACAGCAGACGACCGCTTTCACGCCAAGGATGCGCCGCCGGGTTGGCGAACACGTCGATGGTCAGGAACAGCAGCGGATGGGCTTTGTAAAGCAAGGGATTCATGCGTCGCTCGCGGTTGGGGCTTTTAGGAAAAAAACAGCGGGCGCTTGATGCGCGTTTGCCTTCTGTACGAATATAGCGCATCGCCCTCAAAAACATATTATGCGGAATTCCTTTGCATGAAACACTATTTGAACAGTATCGCCGCCGATTATATTAAATCCAGGAACTGGCGGTGGATTGGTGCCTGCCTCGCCAGCCTGCTGG
>JBJSYU010000142.1:0-2785 GCA_046089945.1 Candidatus Methylumidiphilus sp. | reverse complement strand
TGTTCATGTCGCCGGAACAGGCATCTTGCAAATCCTGCAATTCATCCGGTGTCGGGCCGCGTTGGCCCATCACGCCGTAGAACGTGCCGTGTTCGGCTTCGGCAATCAGCGGCATGACGTTATGCAAAAACGCGCCTTTGGATTTGACGATGCGGCTGACTTCGGCTAGATGCTGGTCGTTGATGCCGGGTATCATCACCGAATTGACTTTGACCAAGATGCCCTTGGCGACCAACATTTCCAAGCCTTTCTGTTGTTGGTCTATGAGTATTTGTGCGCCTTTTTTGCCCTTGATGCGGCGGTTTTTCCAGAAAATCCACGGGTAAATCTTCGCGCCGATTTCGGCGTCCACGGTGTTGATGGTAATCGTCACGTGGTCGATATTGTGCTTGGACAATTCCTCCACCGACTCCGGCAGCGCCAGGCCGTTGGTGGACACGCACAGTTTAATATCCGGGGCGTCTTTGCTGAGTTGGCGGAAGGTTTCAAACGTCCGCTCCGGGTTGGCCAAGGGGTCGCCGGGGCCGGCGATGCCCAGCACGGTCATTTGCGGAATCTTCGCGGCGACGGCCATGGTTTTCTTGACCGCCTGATCCGGCGTCAGCAGTTCCGAGACCACGCCGGGGCGCGATTCGTTGGCGCAGTCGTATTTGCGGTTGCAGTAATGGCACTGGATATTGCAGGCCGGGGCGACGGCGACATGCATGCGGGCGAAATAATGGTGCGCGTCCTCGGAATAGCAGGGGTGGTTCTGCACCTTCTCGCGGATGTGGTCGGGCAGTTGGCCGACCTGCTCGTCGGTGGAGCCGCAGGAGGAGGCGCTACAGCCGCCCTTGGCGGCGGCAGGTTCGTGGTTTTGCAAAACAGGCAGTTGCATGATGAGGCTCCCGGTTTGGGTTGGACGGTGGGTTGCTGTCATCAAGCATGTCTTGTGCCATTATTTATATGTTTGAAATTAAATGAAATATTGATACGGATGGCTATCGGGAATCCAACATCTGCATCCGGCGGGAAGGGGCTTGTTGGGAAGCTGACAAAGGGGGTTTCTTTAAAATGCGCGAAAAACATGCCTGCAATCGTCCAGTGCCGCTTGGCCCAATAGCCCGGTGTGCGGCGATGGTGGGCTACGGCGACCACCGTAAGCGCTTTTTCGCCCGCGCGTTAGATCACGCTAAACGGAAACGAAGGAGGAAATAGCGCCGCGTCCTATCGTGCTTATGAGTTCGGTCGTGAACGAGTGTGCGGGGCGATGGCGCTGCGTTCCGCATACCATTGCCGGGCATCGCTGGCGTCGGCCTCCGCACCGGGGTGGAATTCAACCTTCATGCCCGGCACACTGCTGCGCCAAGAGCCGGTTTTTCACCTTCTCCCAAGGCACCGTTTCGACTTCGCCCAAATCCATTTGACGTACCCTACGTTCGATCTCATCCGCCCACGTCGCCTCCACGCCAGCGATGGGCGGTTGATCCGAGCTTTCCAACAGCAAGCCGGCCAAAGCGGCGCGGTCGCCTTCGTCTAGGCGGCTGGCTTCTTCAAACAGATGGGTTACGGATGGGTTCATGTGGTTTACTTCCGGGGTTGATTGTAGCAAAAGCCATGTGGGGATGGCCTGATTTGCTGGGCGTCGGCGGTCATCTCGCTGCATACTCCTGAGGCTGTTCCAGGCGACGAGTGGCGCGGCCTGCGGATGCCCGTCAGAAATGCCATAAACCAATTTAGACCCACCTCCGGTTGAACGTATGGGCCTGGCGTCTTTGAGGTTTTTCTAGGCCATATTCTGTTTAAAAGACAGCAACAGCCTTTGGCAGCGCGTGGGGTCGGATGAAAATTCGGCACCCGTCAGCGGGGTGTTTAGAAACTCGCTATAGCCTGGAATGGACGACACATCGACCTTTTTCAAATCGTTGAAGCCCATCGACCAGTTTGGGAATTGCCGCTCCGGCTGCGGACCCTGCAACAGCGTGATGATCCCACGATGCCGCTTATCAAGCTGAATCTTGGCATACAGCGATTTTACCGCCGCCTCTTCGCCTTCTATCGCCTGCATGATATTGCCATCTTTGTAGAGCAACATCCCCGTGATGCCGACTGTGGAGTTATAGGCGTGGCTTTTTGACAGCAGGTCAACCAACTCGGACGGCGAGAATGGCTGGGTCGCAGAGCTTACATAGACCAAATAATAAACCATTTTTTCCTCCAACATGTAAAGTCGGAGGTGGGTTTAATTGGTTTATGGCATTGCTGACGGGCATCCGCAGGGCGCGCCACTCGTCGCCTGGAACAGCCTCGGGAGTATTTCGCAAACCAATTAAACCCACTTCCGCCCCTAACCCTAACCCTAACCCTAACCCTCTCCCCGCAGGGGGAGAGGGGGATCGTTGAGCGCCTCGCTTAGAAGTGCAGCCAGCCGGAGCCGAACGCTGAGGCGAACACCAGGCTCACGATGCTCATCAGTTTGATGAGGATGTTCAGCGACGGGCCTGAGGTGTCTTTGAAAGGGTCGCCGACGGTGTCGCCGACCACCGCCGCCTTGTGGGCGTCGGAGCCTTTGCCGCCGTACTCGCCTTTTTCGATGTACTTCTTGGCGTTGTCCCAGGCGCCGCCGGCGTTGGCCATCATCACCGCCAGCAGGAAGCCGGAGCCGGTGGTGCCGATGAGCAGGCCGGCCAGGGCTTCTTTGCCCAGCACGAAGCCGACGGCCAGCGGCACGACCACCGCCAGCGCGCCCGGCACGATCATCTCGCGCAGGGCGCTTTCCGTGCTGATGCCGACGCAGGCCTTGTAG
>JBJSYU010000141.1:0-3474 GCA_046089945.1 Candidatus Methylumidiphilus sp. | reverse complement strand
CCGTTTGTGCCAAATCGTCTTCGTCCACGCACAGCCAATGCGCTCCGCTGTCCGGCAATAAGCCGCGCAGGCCGCTGTGGCTGATGATGGTTTGCGCCTGGCAGTCTTCCAGCATGAACGCCAGCCGATCCGTAGGATAGGCCGGGTCTAGCGGCAAATAGGCCGCGCCGGCTTTGTGTATGCCGAGCAAGGCGGCGACCATCGCCGGCGAGCGTTCCAGACAGACCGCCACCCAATCGCCCGGCCCCGCGCCCAAGGCCCGCAAGCGGGCGGCGATGCGCTCGGCGTCGCGGTTCAGCCGGGCATAGCTGATTTGCTGTTCGCCAAATATCAAGGCCACGCGGTCGGGCGTCTTCTGCGCCTGCGCCGCGAACAGGGCCGGCAAGGTTTTGCGCAAATCCGGGTGCGTCATGTGGCTGGCGTTGAAATCGGCCAGCAAGCGCCGCCGCTCCGCCGCGCCCAGCAGGCAGCGCTCGCACCAGTCGGCCACGGTTTGCGCGGGCGCGTCGGGCAGACCGGCCAGCAGGTTGGCAAGCTGGCCCAGCATGCGCTCGATGGCCGGGGCGTCGAAGCGGCCGCTGTCGTAGGCCAGCCGCAACGCCAGTTGCGCGCCGGGGGCGGCGGTCAGGGTCAGCGGGAAATTGGTTTGCTCCAACAGCCGCAAGCCGCTGATATCCAAATCGCCGACGCGCTCGTCGAGGGCGGCGTCCATCGGATAGTTTTCAAACACCACGATGCTGTCAAACAGCGCCTCGCGCATCGGCACTTCGCTCCAGCCGTGAATCGACACCAGTGGCGTGTAAGCGTAGGCGTCGCGGGCAAGCTGACCGTCGCGCAAACCACTCAAAAAATCTGTGACCGGCTGGGCCGGATCGAGTTGGGCGCGGACGGGCAGGGTGTTGATGAACAAGCCGACCATCGCGTCCACGTCAGCCAGCGACGGCGGACGACCGGCGACCGTGGCACCGAACAGCACATCGGACGCGCCGCTGTAACGGCCGAGCAGCGCGGCCCAAGCCCCTTGCACCAACACGCTTAAGGTCAGCCTGTGCTGTTGCGCGAACTGCTGCAAGCGGTGGCTGCTGCTTTCATCCAGAGCCAACGCGCATTCGGCCATGGGCGCACTGCGGCCGGCCGGGGCCGAACGATCCACGCCCAGCGCGGTGGGGGCGCTGAAGCCGCGCAGGTTCTCGCGCCAGAACGCCTCGGCCTGCGCCAAATCCTGCCGCCCCAACCATGCGATATAGTCGCGGTACGGGCACGGCTTGGGCAGTTCGGCTGCGCGGTGCTGCGCAAACGCGGTGTAAAAATGCAGCACTTCGCGCATCAAGATGGGCAGGCACCAGCCGTCGGTCAGCAGATGGTGGTGGCTCCACAAAAATTGCCAGCGTTCACCGTCCAGCCGGATCAACGCGCAACGCATCAGCGGGGCTTGCTCCATCGCAAAGCCTTGCGCCCGGTCTTGCCGCACGAATTCGGCGAACTGGCCGTCGGCATCGGCGACACCGCGCCAATCCAGCGTTTGCCAAGGCAGCACCACGCGGCTCAACGCCACTTGCAGCGGCTCGGCGCCGGCGTCGGACAGGATGGCGACGCGCAAGCTGGCATGGCGATCCAGCACCCGCTGCCAAGCTTGGCGGAACGCCTCCGGCTGGAATCCCGCGCCCATCGTGCAAGCCATTTGCATCACATACGCGCCGGAACCGTCGTCGTACAGGCTGTGGAACAGCATGCCCTGCTGCATCGGCGACAGCGGGTAGGCGTCTTCGACACTGCGGCCAAAGCGCTGGAACAGCCGTGCCAAGCCAGCCTCGTCGGCCTGGGCCAGCGGGAAATCCGAAGGCGTGTAGCCGCCGGCGCCGGCTTCGCGGCAATGGCGGACTAGATTTTCCAGTTCCACGAAAAAGCCTTGCGCCAGCCGCTCCACGGTCTCGCGCTTGTGCAGCTTGCTGCTGTACGTCCAGTTCATGCGCAACTGGCCACCGCTGTGGATGCCGTTGATCTCAAACAAAAACTGCCGACGCCCCGCACGGCTTTGGTCGGAACCGGTCGGTTCGTCGGCCTCGCCCAGCAACGCCGAATCACCGGCCTGCTGGTCGAAGCGGCCTAGATAATTGAAGCTGACTTCCGCCGTGTCGGCTGCGGCCAGCGCGTCGCGGATTTCCGCGTCCGGGGACAGATGGCGCAACACGCCATAGCCCAAGCCACGGCCGGGAATCGCCCGCAGGGTTTCCTTCACCTTTTTCAGCGTGACAGCCGGCGGTTCGCCCGGCGCCGTGCGCAACAGCAGCGGGAAGCCGGTGGTGAACCAGCCGACGGTGCGCGACAAATCCACATCCTCAAACAATTCCTCGCGGCCATGGCCTTCCATGACGATGCGCAACGCAGGATGCGCCCAGGCGGCGAACGCCCGCACCAGCGCCGTCAGCAAAATATCGTTGACTTGGGTGCGGTAAACCTCCGGGACTTCCTGCAACACCGCTTGGGTCAAATCGGCCGGCAACGCGAGGCTGAACTGTTCGGCGGAATCTAGGGTGTTGGCCTCCGCCCCGGCCGGATAGTCCAGCGGCAGAGGCGGCACGGCCGCCCCGGCCTGTTCGCGCCAGTAATCCGATTCCGCCAAAGCCTGCGCCGAGCCGGCGTAATCGCGCAGCCGCGCCGCCCAATGCGGAAACGCCGTGGTTTTCGGCGGCAACGCAATAGGCTCAGCCTGCCGCAATTGCGCCAACGCGATATCCAAATCGCCCAGCAAAATGCGCCACGACACGCCGTCCACGACCAGATGGTGGACGATGAACAGCAGCCGATCCGGCTGGCCTCTGCCTAAGCGGTACAACGCCACGCGCAGCAGCGGCCCGGCCGCCAAATCCAGACTGGTTTGCAGGCTTTCGGCGTCGGCGCTGAGCGCGGCGGTTTGTTCAGCTTCGGCCAAGCTGGACAGGTCGCGCGTATATAAAGGTATCGCGCCGCTGCTGTCGGCAATTTCAGCGCGGCCTTCGACAAAGCGGGCGCGTAGCATGTCGTGGTGCATGATGAGCGCGTGGACGGCCTGCTCCAGATGGCCTACGTCCAAACCGGGCTGGACTTTGAGCAGCACCGATTGGTTGAAATGCTGCGGCTGCGGCGGACGGCGCTCGAAAAACGCGAGTTGGATCGGCGTCAGCGGGCAGTCGCCTTGCAACAGACCTTGCTCGGCGTGGACTTGCAGCCGCTCCGGGGCGCTGTGCGCGAGTTCCTCGATGGTCTGGTGTTGGAACAATTGCTTGACGGTCAGGCCCAGGCCGGCGCGGTTGGCGCGGCTGACAATCTGGATGCTGAGGATGGAGTCGCCGCCTAGCGCGAAGAAATTGTCGCGGATGCCGACGCGCTCCACGCCCAACACCGCGCGCCAAATATCGGCCAACAGCGTTTCGGTCGGTGTGCGCGGGGCTTGGTAGGCCGCATCCTGGCTTTCCCGCTCCGGCTTGGGCAAGG
>JBJSYU010000140.1:0-3198 GCA_046089945.1 Candidatus Methylumidiphilus sp. | reverse complement strand
TCTCCAGCAGATAACTGACTGCATCGTGCAATGCCACATAGGCGCCGGTAATGCCGGCGGTGCGCGTGCCGCCGTCGGCCTGAATCACGTCGCAGTCCACCGTCAACGTGCGCTCGCCCAAGGCTTCCAAGTTCAGCGCGGCGCGCAGCGAACGCCCAATCAGCCGCTGGATTTCCAAAGTGCGCCCGCCCTGCTTGCCGCGTGAGGCTTCGCGGCCCATGCGCTCGTGCGTGGAGCGCGGCAACATGCCGTATTCGGCGGTGATCCAGCCGGAGCCTTTGCCCTTCAAAAACGGCGGCACACGGTCTTCGATGCTGGCCGTGCAAATGACGCGGGTGTCGCCAAACTCCACCAGCACCGAGCCTTCGGCGTGTTTGGTGTAATGGCAGGTGAAAGCGATGTTGCGCAGTTCGTCGGGTTTACGGCCGCTGGGTCTCATGGGGATTCCTTACGCTTGCTGGGTTTTGAAAGGCCGGAAGTATAACCGAATTGCCGGAAGGCGGGCTTTCGCGGCGGCGGCTTGCCGTCGGCCGCCGTTTTTTATCCCGAAACACAGGCCGTCCCCCGCGCCGCCCAGGAGTGCAAGATTTATCTTGCAACTCTTTTCAAGGGCTTGCGCCCTGTGCAAGATAAATCTTGCACTCCAGCTTTCCGCTTGGGCAACACGCTGCGCGGCTGCGCTGAATTCCGCGATACTATGCGCCGTTTGTTTTTGTCAACACCGCAACCAGAGGATTTACCACCATGTTATTGACACGATATAAACGCTTGCTTTGCTGCGGCGGGCTGAGGCACGGGCCGGGGCTGTCCGCGATTATTGGGCGGTGGCTGCGCGGCGGCGCTGTCTGCTGCGCCCTGCTGCTGTTTGTGCCGCCGGCCCCCGCCGACGACGCCCCAATCTTGCAAGTGGACAGCGGCGGGCATCAGGCTTTGATTCGGAATGTGGTGTTCACGCCCGATGGCCGCTATTTGGTTTCCGCGTCTGATGACAAAACCATCCGGGTGTGGGATTGGCGGGCGGGCAAGACCGTCAAGACGCTGCGCGGGCAGGTGGGGCCGGGGAACGAAGGCAAGCTGTTTGCGCTGGCGCTGTCGCCCGATGGGCGTTGGCTGGCGGCGGCGGGGTTTATGGAAAATGCTGTGGGTGAAGCCCATCACTACATCCGCCTATATGATTTCGAGCGAGGCGAGTTGGTGGACTTGCTGCGCGGGCATACCGATGCCGTGTATTCCTTGGCCTTCTCGCCCGATAGCCGCAGGCTGGTTTCAGGTTCCCATGACAAGACCGCGATAATCTGGGACGTGGCGCAACAGCGTTTGCTGCGCAAGCTGGAAGGCCACAGCAATGCTATTTACGGCCTCAGCTTCAGCCGCGACGGGCAGCGGGTGGTCACGGCCAGTGATGACCAGACTTTGAATCTATGGGACAGCGGCACCGGCAAGCTGATCGCCACGATGGCCCAGCATACCGCCCAAGTGCGGGCGGTGGCTTATTCGCCCAGCGCCGATCTGATTGCTTCGGGTGGTTTGGATCATCGCATCCTGCTGTGGGATGGCAAGACCGGGCGGTTCTTGCGGCAACTGGCCGATCAACAAACCCAAGTCGGATCATTGAGCTTCAGCCCGGATGGGCGTTATCTGCTGTCGGGTGTTTCTACTGTTAGTAGCAATTGGAATTGCCATGTTTACGCAGTGGACAGCGGCGAGGAAATCACGACTTATAAAGGCCATGACAATATCGTCCTCACCACCGCCATCAGCCCGGATGGGCAATGGGCGGCGACCGGCGATTTTTACGGAGAAATCCATGTCTGGGCTTTGCGCACTGGCAAGCTGGAACAACGCTTGGCGGGCAGCGGCGCGAACGTCTGGGCGGTTGGGTTTGCCAAAGACGGCTCACGTTTGCTGTGGGGCAAGACGTGGCAATCCGGAGGCGATGACAATCATAACGGCCCGCTGGAATTTCAAATCCGCTTGCCCGATGCCGACGAGGGTTTAGGTAGCCCAGACCGACTGGCATCAAAAGACCAGGCCGGTTTAATCCAAGCCCAGAGCCAATACCAAGGCTGGTCGCTGCAAACCCGCAAAGGCGGCGATTATGGCTATCAAGCCATCTTGGATATCCAACACAACGGCAAGACCCAAGCCAGCATTGAACGCGAGCCTAGCGATGGCTACCGACACAATGCCTATGGCTACACCCCCGATGGCCAAACTGTCATCAGCGCCGGGATGAACGGGTTTTTAAGCGCCTATGACCTGCAAGGCCAAAAGCTCGGCGATTTCGTCGGCCATACCGGCGAGGTCTGGGCCTTGGCGGTGTCCGCCGATGGCCGCTTTCTAGCCTCTGGTTCCGCCGATCAAACCGTGCGGCTGTGGGATATTAAAACCCGCGAGAATCTGCTGACGCTGTTTCAGGGTCAAGACGGCGAGTGGGTGGCGTGGACGGCTTCGGGGTATTACACCGCCTCGCCCGGCGGCGGCAAGCGGGTTGGCTGGCAGGTGAACCGGGGCGCGGATCAAAACGCCGATTTCTACCCCGCCGAGCAATTCCGCCAGAGCAAAGACAAGCCGGCCTTAGTCGCCGAAACCATCCGGCGCGGTTCGGAAAGCGCGGCCTTGGCAAGTTTGAAAACCCAGCCCGCCATCATCGACCCGGCCAGCCTGATTGCGGCGATTCCCACCCCGCCTAGGCTGCTGAAACCCTTGCCGGCGGTCGTGGACAGCGCCGAACAGGTGTTAAGCCTCGCCGTGGATGAGCGCGCCAAGAATCTGTTGGTGACGGTGAATAGCCGGCCGACGCGGGGCATGCAGCGGATTGAAGAACGCGAAATGACCGAGGCCATTACCTTAAGCCCCGGCGACAACCAGATTGTCGTCGTCGCCAGCAATAACAGCGGCCAATCCGAACCGCTGTCTTTGACCGTGACCTTGAAAGCGAAACAGCAAGACCTGCGCAAACCGGCTTTATATGTATTGGCCATCGGCGTGTCGGAGTATGCCAACCCCGGCTTTAAGCTGAATTTCGCCCATGCCGACGCCGAAGCCTTGGGCCAGCGTTTAAAGCAGGAGGAAGGCAAGCTCTACCGCGAGGTGCAGGTGAAAACCCTGACCAACGCGGAGGCCACCCGCGCCGGCATTTTGAAGGCGTTCAGCTTCGTCAAGCAAATGAGCCAAGACGACCTCGCCATTGTGTTC
>JBJSYU010000139.1:0-4544 GCA_046089945.1 Candidatus Methylumidiphilus sp. | reverse complement strand
TGCAGCAAATGGGCTTTTTCGCGGATTTCCGGGGTGATGGCATACGAATCGCCGAGCAGCAGTCCTTTGTAGCCGCCGTGGTAGGCGATGATTTCGATGCTGGGGTCGATTTCGGTGTAGCGTTCGATCAGGCTGCCGACTGCGGAGCTTAAGCAGGGGGCGAGTCCGCCGGCGGTGAGGAGTGCGACTTTCTTGGGTTTGCTCATGGACGTTAAGTTCTTATTTGTTGTGGGTTTGAGGAACGGGGTGAAGCGGTTATTTTGCCATGCTGGCGGCGGGGGGTTCACGCAAATTTTTGGCGCGGGGCGGGGCGGCATAGACTCGGTCGGCAAAGTTTGCCAAGATTGCGGGCCTTGTCGTCGCTGCGCGTGGTTTGCCATGTCCGAATTCCATTTCTTGCGTCCCCTCTGGTTGTTGGCGTTGATCCCGTTTGTGTGGCTGAGTTGGCGGCTGTTCCGGTCGGGCCGGGCGGGCGGCGACTGGCGGCGCGTCTGCGATGCCGAGTTGCTCCCGTTCATGTTAGTCCACGACGGCGACGGTTTGCCGGGGCGGCGGGCGTCGCTGGGGTTTGGCGTCGGCGGGCTGTTGGCGATTGTGGCTTTGGCCGGGCCGGTGTGGGAGCGCGTGCCGGCCCCGGCGTTTCGCAACGACGCGGCCTTGGTCATCGCGCTGGATTTGTCGAAGGCGATGGACGCCGGCGATATCAAGCCTAGCCGGGTGGAGCGGGCGCGTTTCAAAATCGCCGATATCATGAAGCAGCGCAAGGACGGCTTGTCGGCCTTGCTGGTGTATGCCGGGGCGGCGTTCACGGTGACGCCGTTGACCGATGACGCGGCGACGATCACCGCGCAGTTGTCGGCGCTGGCCACCGATTTGATGCCGGCCCAAGGCAACCGCGCCGATTTGGCGCTGGAGCAGGCCGGGCGCTTGTTGCAGCAGGCCGGGCTGACGCAGGGCGATGTGTTGCTGATTACGCCCGGCGGCGGTCTGGACAAGGCTGGCGACGCCGCGCAAGCTTTGCGCAAGCGCGGCTATCGGGTGTCGGTGCTGGGCGCGGGCAGCGCAGAGGGTGCGCCGGTGCCGTTGGCGGAGGGCGGTTTTTTACAGGATGCCCAGGGCAATATCGTCATTTCCAAACTGGCTACGGCACAGTTGCGGCAATTGGCCGAGCAGGGCGGCGGCACGTATCAAGCGCTGGACAGCGGCAATGGCGATATTGCGGCCTTGCTGCGGTTTTTCAGCCGGCAGGCGCAGCCGGGCGGGGAGGGCGGGGCGACGGTGCCGGGGACGACGGTGGAGCAATGGGAGGAGCGCGGGCCTTGGCTGTTGCTGGCTTTGCTGCCCATCGCGGCTTTGGCGTTTCGGCGCGGGGTGTTGGTGGCGATGGTGTTGTTGGTTTTGCCTTTGCCGCGGCCGGCGCAGGCTTTGAGTTGGGAGGATTTGTGGCAAACGCCTGACCAACGCGCCAGCCAAGCGTTTGCAGCCGGCGAGCATAAACAAGCGGCGGAAACCTTCGCCGACCCGGCGTGGAAAGCCAGCGCCCAGTACAAAGCCGGGCAATACGAGGAGGCGGCGCAGGCGTGGGAGGGCATCGCATCCGCCGACGCGCATTACAACCGGGGCAATGCTTTGGCGAAGCAAGGCCATTACCCGGAGGCGCTGGCCGCGTATGGCGAAGCGCTGAAATTAGACCCGAACAACGCGGACGCCCGCCACAATCAGGCGGAGGTCGAAAAAGCCTTGCAGGAACAGCAGAAAAAACAGCAGCCGGACAACAAAAAAAAAGACCAAGGCCAACAGCACGATAAAAAGGACGGCCAGAAACAAGACGGGGAGAAGCCTAAGCCGGGGGAGGAGGGTCAGCAGCAGAATAAGGACGGCGAACAGCCGCAAGATCAGCAAGAAGGGCAGGACGGCCAACAGCAGCAGTCGGGCGAAGACCAAAAAGGCCAGCAGCAACAAGACGAAAAGAATGCCAAGGAACAAGCCGCCCAACGCGCCGCCGCTGGCAAGCCGGAGCCGGAAAAATCCGAGGGCGAGCCGGCCGCTGGCACGGACGCGCGCCAGAGCGAGGCGCAGCAGGCGGATGAACAATGGCTGCGGCGCATCCCTGACGATCCCGGCGGATTGCTGCGGCGCAAATTCTTATATCAGTATCAGCAGCGGCCCGGCCGCACGAGGACAGCGCCATGATGTTTTTAGGTTTTGCCGGTTTTCTTGCTTTGTGTTTGCCCGCGCTGGCCATTTCGACACGAAGATGGGACGCGGAGCGTCCGGGGCTGCATTCCCAGGCGGAGCGTGGGAACGATCAAAAACAGGGTTGTGCGTTCCGGCACACCAGCGGGCTGGCTAAGCTCGCCGCGCTGTGGCTGTGTTGCTGGGTGCTGTTCGCCCATCCGGTACTGGCGGCTACGATCAAGGCGACGCCCGACCGTGACCCGGTGCGTGTGGATGAGACGTTCAATCTGGTGTTCAGCACGGCGGAGGATGTGGACGACGATCCCGATTTCAGTCCACTGGCGGACGATTTCGACATCGTCAGCCAAAACCAAGGCAGTCAAACCTCGATCATCAACGGCAAAATCAGCCAGCGCCAGGAATGGACGTTGACGCTTAGCCCGAAGCGGGCGGGGAGGCTGACGATTCCGCCGATTGCCTTTGGCAGCGACCGCAGCCCAGCCGCCAGCGTGACCGTGGTGGACGGCGGCGCGGCGGCACCGCCGGGCGGCGACGACCATGCCGAATTGAAGCTGGAAGTGGAGGCCAGCCCGAAAGATCCGTATGTGCAGGCGCAGGTCATTTACACCGTGCGCATCCTGCTGCGGGTCAATGTGGTCGGGGCGGATTTGAGCGAGCCGGCCTTGCCGGACGCGCTGGTCGAAAAACTGGGAGAGGATCGCCGCTACAACACCACGCGCAACGGCTGGGAATACACCGTCATCGAGCGCAAATACGCCATCTTTCCGCAAAAAAGCGGTCTGCTGCGGCTAGACCCGGTGCAGTTGACGGCGCAGGTGGAGGTCGGCGGGCGCTCGTTTTTCTCGCGCTCGACGCGGGCGATGCGGGTGAAGTCGGAGGCCATCGATTTAAAGGTGCGCCCGCAGCCGACCGCGTTCACCGGCTCGCATTGGCTGCCTGCCGCCGAGTTGACGCTGGAGGAAAGCTGGACGCAAGACCCGCCGCAGGCCAAGGCCGGCGTCCGATCACGCGGACGTTGACGGTGCGCGGGCAGGGCGCGACCTTGGGCCTGTTGCCGGAATTGGGCGCGGATGCCGCTCTCGATCCGTCGATCAAGGTCTATCCCGACCAGCCGGCGCTGCACGAGGACAAACTGCCGACCACCGGCATTTCCGCTTCGCGTCAGGAAAAAGCCGCGTTGATTCCCGGCAAGCCGGGGCAGTTCAAGCTGAAGGCGGTGGAAATCCCCTGGTGGAACACAAAAACCGACCGGATGGAAATTGCCCGCATCGCGGAGCGGACGTTGCCGGTGACGGGCGAGGCGACGGCGGCGGCTGCACAGCCTGCGCCGCCGCCTGCGCCAGCCGTTGGCGAAGCTGTTGCGCCGGTTGCCGCGCCGGCCGGGAATTACGCTGCGGCCGGGGCGGCGATTTGGTTTTGGCTGGCTTTGCTCTTTGGCGTGGGCTGGCTAGGCACCGGCTTGGCGTGGTGGCTCAGCCGCCGCGCCCGGCCTACGCAGCCTATCCGTCTGCCGCCTGCGGACAGCGTTCCTAAAGAACAGCCGGCCCGCCGTGCCGTGCAGCAGGCTTGCGAGCGCAACGACGCCGCCGCCGCCCGGTTGGCCTTGCTGGATTGGGCGCGGGCGCGTTGGCCGGAAATGCGGTTGGTAAGTTTGGCGGAAGTCGCCGACTTGGCCGAGACGCCGTTGGCGGCGGAAATTGGCCGTTTGAACCGCAGCCTGTATGGCCAGAATGCGGCGGAATGGCAGGGGGAGGGGTTGTGGGCGGCGGTGGCCTCTGTCGGGGCGCAGCCTGCGGGCAAGGCGAGCGAGGCGGGGCTGGAGCCGCTTTACCGTTAAGGAGGCTGCGATTAACTGACGTTGTTTGTGTTGGAGCGCCGGCATCCTGCCGGCAAAAGTCTGGGAATGCCTCAAACGCCGGCAAGATGCCGACGCTCCAACTCAGCCGGCGCCGCGCTTATTCCGCCACAGGTCAAACAGGCGGAATGCGCCCTGTGTGCCTATCGCCCCGGCCAGAAAGCCGACGCTGAACAAGGCGGAATAGTTGTCGGGGCTAAAACTAGCGGCCAATTTGCCGACAATAAAGCCCAGCACCAAGGACAGGCCGATTTTGAGGCGTTTCAAGATTTCTGTGGTGTCCATCGGAAGCCATCAGGCGGGGCGCCATGAGCCACGGCGCCGACGGGAAAAAGAAGGTTAAGGAGTCGGCCGGTAAGCCGGGTTCTGTCGTGGACAGCCATTCATCTGGGACGCCTGTCGCCAAGCGCCTCAAGCAACCTACCCGGGAGCCACGCGGGCCGCGTGTCTGGGCGAACCCAATGCTCCCCTATTTGGTCTTGCTCCGGGC
>JBJSYU010000138.1:0-4525 GCA_046089945.1 Candidatus Methylumidiphilus sp. | reverse complement strand
TGAACGCCGCCCCGCCAATCGGCCCGTCGAGCATGATGTCCAGCGCCGAACTGATGCGGCTTGGCTTGCCGTGGTCTTCTTCCCAGGGCTGGCGGAAACCGGGGATTTTCAAATGCGACACCGCGAAGCCGGTCAGCCCGGCCTTGGTCTGCGAGCCGCGCCCGGTCGCCGCTTCGTCGCGGATTTCGCCGCCGGAGCCGGTGGCGGCGCCGGAGTGCGGGGAAATGGCGGTGGGGTGGTTGTGCGTCTCCACCTTCATCAAAATATGCGCGGCTTCTTTGGTGTAGCCATATTCCAAGCTGTGCGGGTCACGCAGCAGCACCTGCGCCTGCGGCCCTTCGATCACGGCGGCATTGTCGCTATAGGCGGAGAGGATGCCCGCCGGGCTTTGCGCCTTGGTGTGGCGGATCATGCCGAACAGGGTCTCCGTCTGTTCCTCGCCGTCGATGCGCCACGCGGCGTTGAAAATCTTGTGGCGGCAATGCTCGGAATTGGCCTGGGCGAACATCATCAACTCGATGTCGTTGGGGTCGCGGCCTAGCGCCTGGAAACTGTCGGCCAGATAGTCCAGCTCGTCATCCGACAGCGCCAGCCCAAGCTGGCGGTTGGCGTCCACCAACGCCGCCCGGCCCTGCGCCAGCAGCGGCACGGCGACGACCGGGGCCGGGGGGTGGTGGCTGAAAATTTGCTCGTAGTCGTCGGCGTGCAGCACCGCCTGGGTCATGCGGTCGTAAAGCAGCGCTTTCACCACCTGCGCGTCGGCCACGTCGCCGCTCAACACGTATTCGATGCCGCGCTCAATGCGTTTGACGGCGGACAGGCCGCAGCGCTTGGCGATGTCGGTGGCTTTGCTGGACCAGGGCGACACCGTGCCGAGGCGAGGCACGACTAACCAGCGCAATCCTTCGGCTGCGGTGGCTGGGGCTGCGCCTAGGACTTGTTGCAGAATGCCGGCGTCGGCGTCGCTCAAGGCCGTTGCAAGCTCGACAAAATGCGTGAACGTCGCCGCCACGCCGAGGATGCCGGGTTGCACGGCTTGCAGTTCAGCGGCCAGTCGTTGCAGCCGAAACGGGGACAGCGCGGGGGCGCCGGTGATTTTGACTATCATGGGCGGGGACTCAAAGTTGGGGGAGGCAGGATGCCGCGCCAGGCGGCGGAATGTGGATGGCATACAAGTCCCTCGCCCAGCGGGAGAGGGATTTAGGGTGAGGGCTTACATTCTCGATTGCGGCGGACTTCAAATCGACCAAAGCCCCTCACCCCACCCCCTCTCCCGCTGGGAGAGGGGCGTACAATCAATGCCTCGGCGAGATGTGCAGATACTCATGGCCAATAGGCAGGGGCGCAATATTCGTTATCGCATGGCCTATTCGGCCAGCCATAAAACAGCTTAGGGCTTGTCTGCCGCAGGCTTTTCCTTGTCCTTGTCGTCCTCTTCGCTGCGCTTGACTTCCTCAGGCTCCGGCTGGTTGAGGGTAATCAGTTTCTTGTGCAGGCGTTTCAGCAACTCCAAACCCTTGCCATCGGAAATCGCCTTATTGTCGGCGTCATATATGCGGATAAAGGTGAAATCCTCGCGGTCTTCCAGTTTCACGCGGTATTCTTGGGCCTTATCCGGTTCGATATTGAACACCGTGCCGACATCATCCCAAAATCCCTTGTCCTCTTCCTTTTTCGGCGCTTCGCCGCCGTAGTACACATAAAACACGCCGTCGGAACGGTTTTGGTCGCTGATTTCAATTTTCAACCGGCCCAATGCGCGGCTGACATCGTTCCAAGCTTCCGGGAACGGCTCGCTGACTTCAATCAACGCGGCGTTGTCGGCGCTTTCCGCCAAGGTCGCCTCGGCGTCTTTCGGCTTGGCGGCCTTGCGCTTTTTCTTAGCCTTAGGTTGATCTTCGGCGGCGGGCTTGCTGTCATCAGACGCCTCGGCCACCTTGGGTTCTTTGGCAGCGGCGGCCACTGCGCCCAAATCGGGCGGAACCTCCAAATCAGGCAGTTCGCTGCTGTAGCGGTATTCCTTCTGCTTGTCGGGAAACAGGTCGGCGATGTAACTGCAAGCCGACAGCGCGACCGCCGCGCCAGCCAACAGGGTTAGGCGAAACCAGGAATATAAGCGCATGGTTGTCTCGTCAAGATTTAAAGGGCTTCGGCGTGTGCCATCGCGGCGCGGACGGCATCTTGGCAGGATTCGGACAACCAAGTCAGCGGCAGGCGTATGCCCCGGCCCGCCAAGCCTAGTTCAGCGACCGCCCATTTTGCCGGAATCGGGTTGGATTCGATGAACAAATCATGGTGAAGCAAAGCCAGTTTGGCGTCGATGGCCGATGCCGTGGCGCGGTCGCCGGCCAGCGCGGCGGCGATCATTTGGTGCATCAAGCGGGGGGCGATGTTGGCAGTGACGGAAATCACCCCATGCCCGCCGCGCAGGCAGAATTCGGTGCCGCTGGCGTCGTCGCCGGAAAACAGCAAGAAGCCCGGCTTGGCCAGCGCTTTGATTTCCGCCAGCCGCTCCAGCTTGCCGGTGGCCTCTTTGATGCCGATGACCTGCGGAATCTGCGAAATACGCGCCGCCGTCGCCGGCAGCATATCGCAGCCGGTGCGTCCCGGCACGTTGTAAAGGATTTGCGGAATGTCCACCGCCTCGGCGATGGCTAAATGATGTCGGTACAGCCCTTCCTGTGTTGGCTTGTTGTAATACGGCGTGACCAGCAGGCAGGCGTCCGCGCCCAGCGCTTGCGCCTCGCGGGTGAGGGCGATGGCCTCGCTGGTGGAATTCGACCCCGTGCCGGCGATGACCGGGATTCTGCCGTTGACCTGCGCGATCACCTCGCGGATGACCTCGCAGTGTTCGGCCGGGTCCAGCGTCGCCGATTCGCCGGTGGTGCCCACCGCGACGATGCCGTCTGTGCCTTGCTCAATATGGAACTCGACCAGCTTGCGAAGCGCGTCGAAATCCAGCGAACCGTCTTCCGCCATCGGCGTGACCAATGCGACGATGCTACCTTGAATCATGCGTCTAATCTCAACCCTAACAAATTGAACATGTTACCCTAGGGCGGGCTGCTTCGACAACAATGGCGGGCAACCGTTGGCAAATCGCAACGCCGCTGCCTTGTGCGGAGGTGAATTGAGCGTCGGCCAAGCGGCAGCAGGGGTGGGCGATATCAGCCTTGGCTGGCTTCGGCAAGATTCCAATTTGCGGCTGCCCCTCGTGCTTATGGATTGGCGGCGAGCCGCTCCTTAAAGGCGGAAACTCGTGTTTGCGCTCGGATTCCCGGCAAAATGGATTCTTTGGCTTGCTCAAGCATATCCGCCGCCAAATCGTCCCGCATGTCCTTTGCCACGGACTCCGACATCTCTTGCATTTTGTTCAGCAACTGCCATTTATAGTTAAGCGCGTAATTCGCAGATATGTGAAAGTATTTTTGATAAATTGTAAGTCATTGAATTGTAAAAGGACAGGAACTCGCCGTTTTATAGCGAATTAGTTTACTTAACTATAAAATCGTCCCTCATCGCCTTTTCCTGCGCTTCGTTACGCTGCTCCAAGGCTAATCCTTGGCTATGGCTTAATCTGTCCAACGCCGCCTTATCCATGGGTAAAATGAATTTAGCGAGGAAAGCGCCACCTTCAATCAGCAAGGCAACGGCCATCAGCCCATACGCTTCCAGCCAGGGGATTTCCCCAGCCGCTGGATGAGCTTGCTTTTATCGGCTTCGAACCTGCCGATGTCGGTCAGCAACGGCGTTTCGAATTCATCTTTCAGCCTTTTTGCCTCTTTGTCCAAGCCTCGGCAAGTAATCTGTCTTGCCGCCAACTCCTCCTTGATGCTGCGGACTTCTTCCCATAAGGCCAGGGTTTTAAGCTGTGCAATCTGGGCTTTCATCGAATCCACCCGACGCCAACAACCTTTGGCCTCTGCCCGCTTATCCAGTAACGTCTGCGGGGGCTTGGCGAGTTGCTCCTTCAACTCATCCAACTGCTTTGCAACCAAAGCAATGTTCTGCTGGATCCGCGGAAGCCCTTGGTTCACCTCGGCTTCTGATCGATGCTTCGTCAATTTCTGGCCTGCCGTCGTCAAACCGAGTGCCTGCACTTGCGGGCCGAAGGCCAATAGCACCAGCTCATGCCCCGCCAACATCGCGTTGACTCCCATCAACACCAGCTCGACCAAGAACAGCAGCCACTTGCGCGGGCCAGCCACCACTAAACCCACCTCCAGGCGGTGGGGAGGGGGATTGGGAGCGCCGGCATCCCTGCCGGCCAAAACAGGGCAGGCCGAATGCCGCTTTGGCGCAAACGCCGGCAAGGATGGCGGCGCTACGGCAAGGGCGTCACAGCGGCTGATTTGATGGTGTAGGACTGGGGAAAAACCGAAAGGCTTATTCCATGCTGTCTTGGCAAAGCCCAAACCCGCGCACCCAATGGCACATCTGCGCCACTGGCAGGTTTTTGCGCTCGGCGCAAAGGTGGTCAATCGCCGCCGCGCTGGGGTCGCCGCCGAAGCGCTCGCCGACGGCC
>JBJSYU010000137.1:0-4896 GCA_046089945.1 Candidatus Methylumidiphilus sp. | reverse complement strand
GACCATCGCCGCCGCCATCGCCCACAAAAACCATTTGGCCCGCTTTGGCCTGCGCACCAGCCCGCCGAGCATGCGGTCGTACAGCCGGTATGACAGGCTGTGCTTGGGGTCTTGTTGTTCGGCGTCGCCGTGGCCGTATTCGCTTTGCAGCAGATGGTAGCTGGCCCAAGGCGTGACGGTGAACGCCACCAGCAGTGACATCAACATGGCTATCGGCACATTGAACGCCATCGGCCCCATGTACGGCCCCATCATGCCGGTGATGAAATACAAGGGCAGGAACGACACGATCACCGCAAACGTCGCAAAAATCGTCGGCGGGCGCACTTCGTCCACGGCGGTCAAAGTCGCTTCCAGCGGCGGCTCTTTGTGCAGTTTGAAATGGCGGTAGATGTTTTCGACATCGACTATCGGGTCGTCCACCAGCAGGCCCAGCGACAGGATCAGCGCGAACAAGGTCACGCGGTTGATGGTGTAGCCGCAGACCAAATCAAACAGCAAGGTCACGCCCAAGGTCATCGGCACGGCGATGGCGACGATGAACGCCTCCTTCGGCCCCAAGGCGAGTGCCAGCAGCACGATGATGGTGGCGATGGCGATGCCCAGATGCTTGACCAGTTCGTTGACCTTGTGGTCGGCGGTTTCGCCGTAGTCGCGGGTGACGGTGACGGTCACGTCTTCGGGGATCAGCTTGCCGCGCAGCCCTTCCATGGTTTTGATCGTGTCCTCGGCAACGGCGACGGCGTTGGCGCCCTTGCGTTTGGCGACGGCGAGGGTGACGGCTTGGCGTTCTGCACCGCTTTTCAGCGTCGCGTCGGCGGTTAGGGTTTTGCTGGCCCGCGCTGCCTGCCCGAAGCCTATGCGCGTGTAGCTTTCCGCCTCGGCGGGGCCGTCCACGACGCGGGCGACTTCGCGCAGATACACCGGCTTGCCGGCTTCGGCCTTGACGACGGTGGCGGCGACTTCGTCGGCGCTGCGGTAATCGGGGCCGGCGTCAAGCTGTACGGTTTTGTCGCCGGCGTCGAAGCGCCCGGCCCGCACATTGACATTGGCGGCGGTCAACGCCTGCACCAGTTCCGGCAGGCTCAGCCCGCGTGAGGCCAGCGCGGCCGGCTGCGGATACACCAACACGCGGCGCTGTTCGCCGCCGACCACGGCAATCTTGCCGGAATCCTCCACCTCGCCAAGTTTGTCTTTGATCTCATCGGCCAGCCGCCGCAGCGCCGCCGTGTCGTAGACCGGATTGGCCGAGGACAGCGCCAGCGTGACGATGGGCACATCGTCGATTTCCACTGGCTTCACCGTCCAATCCTTGACGCCGGGCGGAATCACATCTTGATTCGACAGCAGCTTGTTCCAGACTTTGACCAGGCTGTCCTCGCGGTCTTCGCCGACATAAAAGCGCACCGTCACCATCGCCTCGCCCTCGCGGGAGGCGGAATAAACATACTCCACGCCATCCACTTCGCGCAATTTGGCTTCCAGCGGCGAGGCCACCAGCTTTTCGACTTCTTCCGCCGACGCGCCGGGCAGATGCACGAACACATCGGCCATTGGCACGACGATCTGCGGTTCTTCTTCACGCGGCGTCAGCAACAGCGCCGCCATGCCGGCCAGCAGCGACGCGATCAACAGTAACGAAGACAGCTTGGAGGTGATGAAGACACGGACGATTTCGGCGGTGAAGCCGCGTTTGTTGGGCGGGATGTTCATGGCGCAATGACTCCACGCAACGAGGCGATGGCAGCACTCATTGCCCACCCCCCAACACCACCACATCGCCGGCCTTCAAGCCGGACAGCACTTCCACGCTGCCGCCATAGGCTTTGCCGGTGCGCACATGGCGCAGCCGGGCTTGGCCATCGGCCAGCAGCTTGACGCTTTCCAACTGCCCGGAACGGCTGACGGCGGCGGCGGGAATCAGCAGCACCGAGCGCCCGCCGCAGCTTTGCTCGATCCACACAAACGCGCCGGGTTGCGCCGCGCCGGGGCCGTCCAGCGCCGCTTTGACCAAAACGCTGCGTGTCTGCGGGTCGGCGGCGGGGGCGATTTCTTCGATCTTAAGGCGGTGCGGCACATCGGCAATCAGCGCTTGCAGCGTTTCGCCCAAGGCAATGCTACGGGCGCAGGCTTCGGGGATGGCGACTTCCACGCGCAGCTTTTGGCTGGATTGGATCGTCAAGGCCGGCGCGTTGGGCTGGGCCAGATCTCCAGGCTCCAGATTGCGCTTGACCACGGTGCCGTCGAACGGCGCGCGCAGCACGGTTTCGGTCTGCATCGATTCCGCCGTGGCGATGGCGGCGCGGGCTTGGGCGATGTGCGCCTGCACCGTCTGCGCGGCGGCTTCGGCGGCTTCCAGGCTTTGCCGGGTGGCGGCTTCTTGTTGGTACAGGTTTTGTGTCCGGCGCAATTCGGCGTTGGCCTGCACCGCCTGCGCTTCCGCCGCCGCCAGCGCGGAGCGGGCTTGGTCGGTGCGCGATTGCGCCTCGCGGGCGTCAAGCTGGGCGACCACTTGGCCGGCTTTCACCGCATCGCCGACATTCACCGACAGACTGAGAATCCGCGCCGGCAGCTTCGGGGCAATCTGCGCGACGCTGCGGGCGGTGACGGTGCCGGGCCAGCGCATGGTTTCGCCGATAGCCTGCATTTCGGCTTTGGCGGTGGCCCCGCGTGGGGCGGGCGGGGCTTCGGCGGCGTGTGCGGTGCCGGGCGGGGTTTTGTGGGTGAAGCCGCCTTGCATCCAGACCAGCAGCAGAATCAAGCCGATGATGGAGGCCAGCGCGTAAGCCGGCTTGGCGTAAGAATGGACGGAAGAAGTCATGGCGGGCCTGTGAGTGGTTTTAGTGCCAATGGCCGATGGCCTGCTGCAAATAAGCCTGGGCGATTTGCGTGTCGTAGCGGGCGGTCACGGTGCGGATTTCGCTGCGCGCGCGGTCGGCCTCGGCTTCCAGATAGCGCGTCACCGTTGCCGCGCCGGCGCGGTATTGCTCGCGCACCAAGCGCAGCGCCTCGGACGCGGCCGCCAGTCCGGCTTCGGCGACATCCAGCCGTTGCCGCGCTTCCGACAGGTTCGCGCTGGCCTTGCGCACCTCGTCTTCGATCTCCAGCCGGACGCGCTCGCGGACGGCCTGCGCCTCGGCCAGCTTGCGCTCGGCCCCTGCGACGCGGGCGCTGGTCGCCCCGCCGGCAAACAGGTCGATCTCGGCGTTGACGCCCATGGTCAGGTTGTCGTTGTTGAAATTAAACTGCGCGGAACGCTCGTTCAGGCCATACGCCGCATACACATTCAGCCTCGGCAAATGCCCGCCTTGCTCGGCGCGGACTTCTTTTTCGCGCATCTCGATCTGCCGCGCCGCCGCCTGCATTTCCGGGCGCTGCGCCAAGGCCAGTGTTATCAGCCCGGACAGCGCCTCGCCCGCGTTCAGCGCGGGCAGGTCGGCGGCGTCCAGCACTTGCAAATCGTCCGCCGTGTCCAGCCCCAGCAAGGTGCGCAGGCTGGAGCGCGTCAGTTCGACGGCGTTGAGCGCCTGCAATTCAGTTTCCCGCGCCTGCGAGCGGCGCACTTCCAACGACAGCACATCGGATTTCAGCAACGCGCCTTCTTGGTGTTGGATGCGGGCGTTGTTTAGTTCACTGTCCACCGCCTCTAACGAATGCCGCGCCGCCTCCACCTGCCGGGGCGCCGCCAGTGCCGCGTAATACGCCGCCGTCACTGAGGCGGCCAGGCGGTTGCGCAGGCTTGAGTTTTCCAATTCCGCCGCCTCCACGCCGAGTTCCGCCGCCTGCTTGCGGTAATAATCCTGCCCGCCGCGAAACAGCGACATTGTCGCCGCCAATTCCGGGCGGAAATTCTCGACAAAGCCGGGCTGGTTAATATTCATCGTCGGGCTGTAACGCCGTTGCGAAACTATCGCCGAAAACGCCAGCGCCGGGTTGTTGGTATAACTATAACCAATGGCCCCGGTCACTTTCGGATAAAACGCGGCGGCGGCTTCGGCGACTTGCGCTTCCGCTTGGCCGATACGCGCCTGCGCCGCCTGTAAATCGGGATTGCGCAGATACGCCAAATCTAATAATTGCGGCAGGCTCAGCGGGCCGGTTTTCAGCGTCGGGGCGGCGGTTTGTGTCGGCTGCACCGGCGCTTCGGCATGCGCCGTGACGGCCACAGCGCACAGCAGGCAGAATAGGGCAGGGCGGTTCATGGGTTTTCGTCTGGGGCGCTTTCGGCAAATTCAACTTGCCGGTAGATTTCATCTAGCTGCAAACTGATATCCAGCAGCGGAAAACTGATGTGATCGATAGGGCTGCTGAGCAGCCATTGATTATCCGATTGCCGCACATATAAGTCCACATGCTGGCGGTTTTGATCGACCAATAGATAGTATTGCAAAGCGTCGATGCTGCGGTAATGCTCGAATTTGCGGCCCCGGTCATAGGATTCGGTCGAATCCGACAGCACCTCGACAATCAACACCGGGTTTTCGACATACTGGCCGTGGCGCGTGCCTTGTTCGCACAACACCTGCACATCGGGGTAACAGAATTTGTCATGGTCGCGCACATGCAACTTCATGTCCGCGCCATACACCCGGCAGGGCTTGTTGCGCAGGGCGTTCACCAAGGCCGCGCCGATATTCATGCTAATCAAGGCATGGGTTTCCGACCCGCCCGCCATGGCGAACACCTCGCCGGCATAATATTCATAACGCTGCTCGTCCGCCTGTTCCAGCGCGAAATAGTCTGCATGGCTGAGGCGGTTTTGCTTTAACACGGTTGACATGGGATGGGCCTCGTTTGGGTTGGGTGGATTTTTAATCCAGTTCCCTCGCCCCTGTGGGGGAGAGGGCTAGGGTGAGGGGGACAATATGTTTGCAAGCCCCTCACCCCCAACCCCTC
>JBJSYU010000136.1:0-7622 GCA_046089945.1 Candidatus Methylumidiphilus sp. | reverse complement strand
GCCTGCCGCGCAGTTCCGCCCTTGCAAAGAGTATGGAATAGATTCCATGGTTATGGCGCCAGCGCCATGGTCTTGGCCATGACGCTGGCGCCGACGCCATGCTCCCGCAACGCCCCACACCCACCCTCGCCAACACATCGGCAACGCTTGCGGCGCACGCTAGAACAGATTAAAGGCAAGCTTCCGTGCTATAGTCCGCCCTCGCCGGGCGGCGCGGGCCGCCAAAGCCTCCACACCCACCGCAAAACACGCATCCAACACAAACACCCCATGTCAGACAACGACTTGTCGCCGAGCCGCTATGAACTCCTGTACGGCATGCTGCTGGACGCCATCCCCTCCTCGGTGCTGCTGGTGGACGAGAAGCTGCACATCGTCTCGGTCAACCGGAATTTTTTGCTGAAAAGCCAGCGCGGCGAGGGCCGGACAGTCGGCCGCCCGCTTGGCGAGGTGTTCCCGACCATCATTTTGGAGAACACCGACATCGAGCGGCGCATCCGCGAGGTCTTCCGCACCGGCGCCTCGGTGAAGGGCCAGCGCATGACTTACCGCGCCCCCGGCGTGCCGATCCGCATCTACTATTACTCCATCCTGCCGATCCCCACCCACCAGGTCATGCTGTTAATGGAAGACGTCACCGAGCAGGTGCGCCTGTCGGAGGAGGTGCGCCGGGTCGAGCGGCACCTGGCCTCGGTGGTGGAGAGCGCCAGCGACATCGTGCTGTCCACCGACACCGAGGGACGGATACTGACCTGGAACTCCGCCGCCGAGAAGCTTTCCGGCCTGTCCGCCCACGAAGTCCGCGGCCAGTATTTCTTCCAGTTTTGCAGCACCGGCCAGCAGCCCACCGTCAGCACCGTGTTCACGCTGATGAAGTCCGGCAACGAGTCGCACACCACCGAGTTCCCGCTGGTCACCCGCAACGGCGACAGCATCCTGGTGTCGTGGGTGTTTTCGCCGATGAAGGACGACTACGGGCAGACCGTCGGCGCCGTCGTCGTCGGCCGCGACCTGGCCGAGCGGCGCAAGCTGGAGAACCAGCTCCGCCAGTCGCAGAAGCTCGCCGCGCTGGGGGTCATGGCCGGCGGCATCGCGCACGAGATCCGCAACCCGCTGGCGGTGTGCTACTCGGCCGCTGAATTTTTGCTGATGGACAACATCCCGCCGGAGTTCCGCCAGGAATGCACGCGGAAAATCCAGGCCGGCATCCAAAAGGCATCGGCGATCATCGAAAACCTGCTGCGCTTCGCCCGCCCCTCGCCCGACACCGAAATGGCGCAGGTGGATTTGCACACGGTCGTCGCCGACACGCTGGAGCTGATCAGCAACCAGGCCAAGGTGCAGCAGATCCGCATCCAGCTCGACCTGGAAAACCGGCCGGTGCTGGTGCGCGGGGTGTCCGGCCTGCTGCAGCAGGTGTTCATGAACATCTTCCTGAACGCCATCAACGCCATGCCCGACGGCGGGCTGCTCAGCATCGGCGAGGAGATTTTCGAGGCCGAGGTGGCGGTGCATATTTCCGACACGGGGGTCGGCATCCCCGAGTCCGACCTCGACAAGGTCTTCGACCCGTTCCACACTTCGTCGCCGGTCGGCAAGGGCACCGGGCTGGGCCTGTCGATCTGTTACTCCATCGTCCAGCAGCACCTAGGCTCGATCCAGGTGCAAAGCTCGCCGGGCAAGGGCGCCACGCTGACCGTCAGGCTCCCGCTGCTGTAAGCCCGGTGGACAAGTCGATCCTAGTCGTCGATGACGAGCCTGACATGTGCTGGGCCGTGGAGTGCATCCTCAGGTCGCAGGGCCACGAGGTGGTCACCGTGGCCAGCGGCGAGGAGGCTTGCAACCAATTGGCCGGCCGCGACTTCTTCTTCGTGTTCATGGACGCCAAGCTGCCCGACATGGACGGGCTGGACGTGGTGCGGCACGCGCAAAAAATGAAACCGGGCAAGGTGCGCGCCGTGCTGGTGTCCGGCTACCACTACCACGACGACCCCATTATCCGCCAGGCCATCGACGAGGGGGTCATCTGCGGGTTTCTGGCTAAGCCGTTTACCCACGGCGACCTGCTGAAGGCGCTGCCGGCCCCGGAAGCCCCGTGGTCGGACGGCTAGGCCGGGCCATCGGCGGCGGCCCCTAATGGCGTTTATTAGGCATTTTTGTTCCAAGGCCGGAGGAAACGTGTTAGAATCTCCAGCAGTTATGCTTATAGGCTTTAGCAGCTTGTTGTTCGATGATAATAAAATATATGCCTAAATACCGCAGCGCCAGGAATATCCTTGCCCACTTTTATAATTGGCGACTTGGGTTGATGCAGCCACAAAACAACTAGCGCGAGTCCCGTTGAACAACATGCCAGACAATTCCCTAGATTTCCCGGCAAAGCCGCCGCGCAACTTGCTGGCCCGCAGCCTAGGCCGCCTGCACAGTTTGGTTTTTTACACGGTGATTATCCCGACGCTGTTGGCCGGCGTTTACTATGGTTTGTTCGCCTCGGACATCTACATCTCCGAGTCGCGCCTAGTGGTGCGCACGCCGCGGTCGCAGGCACCGTCGGCTGGCATATCCTCCCTGCTGCATGGGGCCGGCATCGCGCGCGCCGAAAGCGACGCCTACAGCGTGCATGACTTCATTCTTTCCCGTGACGCCCTCAAGACGCTCAATGGGCAATTCCATCTGGACAAAGCGTTTGGCGGCGTCAACGTGGACTTGTTTAGGCGCTTTGCCGGCCTGGACTGGTGGAACAATAACTTTGAGGGCCTCTACCGGTATTACACCAAACAAGTGGTCAATGTGGATGTGGACTCCAACTCCTCTATACTGATTCTCAACGTGCGTGCGTTCAGTGCGGAAGATGCCCGGAGAATTAACGAGCGGCTGGTCGAGATGAGCGAGGATCTGGTCAACCAGCTCAACCAGCGCAGCAGTGAGGATCTCGTCCGCTTCGCTATGGCTGACGTGGAAATCGCAGAAAAAAAAGCCCAGGCTGCCGTTTTGGCCGTCGCCAAATACCGAGGTCTAAGGTCAGTCTTTGATCCTGAGCAACAGTCGCCCATGCAGCTGCAACTTGTCGGCAAGCTGCAGACTGACCTGATCGCCGCCAAAGCGCAGCTCGCCGAAGTGACCGCCTTGACCCGCGACAACCCACAAATCCCAAGCCTGCAACGGCAAGTGCGCTCCCTGCAGGAATCCATCGAGCAGGAAACCCAAAAAGTCACCGGCGGCAGCCAGTCGCTGTCCGGCAAGGCCGCAGAATATGACCTGGTGGCTTTTGAGCGGGAGTTCGCGGAAAAGCAGCTTGCCGCGGCGATGGCCGCCTTGGAGGGGGCGCGCAACGAAGTGCGGCGCAAGATTATCTATCTGGAGCGCCTGGTGCAGCCCGGCCTGCCCGACGTGGCGATGGAGCCGAAGCGGCTGCGCAACGTGTTCGCCGTGTTTGTGCTGGGCATGATCACCTGGGGAATTCTCACGATCCTCGTTGCGGGCGTACGCGAACACCATGACTAATAGCGGTAACATTATGCCCGAACGAGCGTCGCTGTGGCGTTCCCTAGATATCCAGCGTCGCGTGATCGGTGCCTTGCTGATGCGTGAAATCATCACCCGTTACGGTCGCCACAACATTGGCTTCCTCTGGCTGTTTGTGGAGCCGATGATTTTCACCACGGGCGTGACGCTCATGTGGGGGGCGCTTAAGTCCGGACAAAGCGTCAGCAGCTTGCCCATCACCGCCTTCGCGGTCACCGGCTACTCTTCGGTCATGCTGTGGCGCAACATTGTCAGCAAGTGCAATGTGGGCATCACTCCAAACCTGAGCCTGATGTATCACCGCAATGTTCGAGTGCTTGACATTTTTCTGTCGCGGATAATCTTGGAGGTATCGGGAACCACCACAGCGTTCACTATTTTGTCGCTGGTGTTCATTTCCATCAGTTGGATGGAGCCGCCCGCCGACATCCTCAAGGTCTTGCACGGCTGGGCGCTGCTCGCATGGTTTGGCAGCTCGCTTGGCATGGTCACCGGAGCGCTGACCGAGCGCTCCGAGCTTGTCGAAAAGCTTTGGCACCCTGTCTCATATGTGCTGTTCCCGCTGTCCGGTGCCGGCTTTATGGTGGACTGGTTGCCTACCTCCATGCGCGAGGTGGTGCTTTGGGTGCCTATTGTGCATGCCATGGAGTTGCTGCGTGAGGGGTACTTTGGCGGCACTATCCGCGCGCACTACGATATTGGCTACATGTCCTTCTGCTGCCTGTGCTTGATGTTCCTGGGCCTGGCCTTGGTCAAAGATGCCGGACGTCGGCTGGAGCCACAATGATCGTCGTCGAAAACGTCACCAAGGTGTACCACATGCGGCGGGGCCGGCACACCGTGCTGGACAACATTAACATGCGCATCGCCAAGGGGGAAAAGGTGGGCATCCTTGGGCACAACGGGGCTGGCAAATCCACGCTGATCCGGCTGATCGGCGGCGTGGAGTTGCCGACCCGCGGACATGTCTACCGCGGCATGAGCGTTTCTTGGCCTTTGGCGTTCAGCGGTGGTTTCCAGGGTAGCCTGACCGGCCTTGACAACCTGCGCTTTATTTGTCGCATTTACGGCACGGACATCCGGACGGCTGTGCCATTCGTTAAAGAGTTTTCGGAGCTTGGCACCTACCTCCGCGAACCGCTGAAGAACTATTCCTCCGGCATGAGGGCGCGCCTCGCGTTTGCCCTTTCCCTGGCCGTGGAATTTGACTGTTTCTTGACCGACGAGGTGATAGCCGTCGGCGACAGCGCATTTCAGGAAAAATGCCATTACGAGATGTTCGAGAGACGCAAAGACCGCGCCATGATAATCGTTTCGCACGGCGCGGATTACATACGCCAACACTGCGATACATTGTTCGTGCTGGACAAGGGGCGGGCCATACGATTTGAGAACATAGACGATGCCTTTGACTACTACCATGCGCACGCAAGCCGGATCTGAGCCGATCAGCATACTGCTGGATCTGAAGCCTGCCTTTGATGGTTATGCGGGCATTCCGCAGGAGACGCGGCTGTTGTTCCGCGGACTGCGGACGATGGCAGGATGCGATGTCGAGGGGTTGATCCAGCATGGCGGTCGAACGTTGCGGACGGCCATTTCTTCTGCGGGCAGGCCTTTGCCGACAGCCAAGCGGATCAACCGGCTTTCGCGGGTCGTCGTATCTTTGTACGAAGCGCCCTGCCGCGGCTTTTTAGGCAAGCTCGGCGGTGGCCTCGAAAGCTATTTCGCCTTGCTGATGATGCGCCTGAGGATCATGTCTGGACTCGCGCTGACGCCTGGCGTGTTTGAGTCGGATCTGTTCGACGATTTCGTCTGGCGCACCCTGTTCAGCAAAACGCTCAAGCCGGAAGACATGAAGGCGGTGACCACAGCCCGCTTCCGCATCCTCCGCCCGCCGAAAAAACTCCTGCACCAAATCGGGCTGGCGGGGCTGAAATTCTCCTCCACCCCGCGCTATGTAAAAATCGACACCCGAGGCTTCGATGTTTTCCTCGCGCAGACGCCCTTTCCCGCACGCGTCTCCAAAGGCACCCGCATGGTGGTACGCTACCACGACGCCGTGCCGGTGCTGATGCCGCACACTATCAAAGACCCGGCATTCCATCAGGCATCGCACTTTTACGCGCTGCAGGCCAATGTGAGGTCTGGCGCGTGGTTTTCCTGCGTGTCGGATGCGACACGCGCCGACTTGCTGAAAATTTTCCCGCAGGCCGAACCCCGGACGAGCGTCATCCACAACATTGTTTCCAACGAGTACTTCGAAGAAGACCTGCCCAAGAATCTCATTTTCCAAATCATCCGGACTCGGCTGGGCAAGATCGAAGGGCTGCACACAGACCTCTCGATCCTTGACGCCTACCAGTCAGTGCGGGGCGAAACATCCGGCAGCCGGGTCGAGTACGGCGACGACACGGCAAGCTTTGACTACCTGCTGATGGTCTCCACCATCGAGCCGCGCAAGAACCATCTGCTGCTGATTGAGGCATGGGAACGGCTGAAATACACATCAACGCCGGATCTGAAGCTGGTCGTTATCGGCAGCGTTGGTTGGGGCCACCAGTCGATCCTGAACGCCTTCCGCCCTTGGGCGGAGCGGGGAGAGCTTTTCTACCTGAACAACGTCCCCTCGTGCGAACTGCGCCTTTTCTACAAACATGCCGCCGCCACCGTCTGCCCAAGCTTTGCCGAAGGATTCGGCTACACTGGCGTCGAAGCGATGCGCAGCGGGGGCGTGGTGGTTTCCTCGGACATTCCTGTTCATCGGGAAATATACGGGGACGGCTCCGAATACTTCAACCCCTATTCCACGGAAGATGCCGCCGCAGCCATCGGCCGCGTCATTGTGGCGGGGAACGCGACCGTCCGTGAACAGTTGCGGAAGAATGCCCGTGGCGTTTCCGACCGGTACACCCCGCGCATTATTTTGCCTCAGTGGGATGCGTTTTTCAGAACCCTGAAACAGTCCTGACACTGGCGGTGCATGCTGCGCACCCGCATTCCAAAAATGGAGATCCAGAAAAGTGAAAATAGTCTTGACTTGCGGACATCCCTATTCGGGCTATCAACTGGCGTACAATACGCTTGTCATGGCTGGCCTGGCACCCGCCAAGCCGTCGCGGCGCGAAGCCATGTCGGTGGAAGATATGCACCGCAACCTCTACAAGGCGCACGGCTGCGATCTGCTCGGGACAGGCCCGGTGCAACAGTTGGCCCCCGGAAAAGTCTGGCAGAATCTTGCCGGGGACTTGCTGATGGGCAACCTGGAATGCGACGCTTGGGGATGGGCGGACGCTGGCTTGGTGCATCTGCTTGAATTCTGGAGGGACTTCGACCCGCAGGTCCGCTTCGTGCTGGCTTATTCCGCCCCAGCCTTCGCCGTCGGCCAAATGTTGCGGCAGGGACTCGTGGCGCCGGGAGATATCCGCCAGGCGGCTGCCTCCTGGGAGGCCAGCAATGTGGAAATTCTGCGATTCTATAGCCGCAACCCTGACCGCTGCCTGCTGGTCAATGCCTCAGCCGCAGTCCACGCTCCGGCGGAGTTTACCGCCAAAGCAGCCGCAGCTTTCGGCCTGCCCCTTGGCGGCCTACCTGCAGACTGGCGAGTGGACTGGGACGGATTTTCGGCCATCGCCTCCAGCTTGGCCAAAGGACTCACGGAGAATTGCGAAGAGGCCTCGGCGCTCTACTGTGAGCTTGAGAGTTCGGCGGATCTCGATGGCAGCGCTGTTTCCTCGCAAGAGGGCGACGGGCTTCAAGTCTGGCGGGAATATTGCTGTCTGCTGGCTAACTTGGAACAGGCTGGAGCGCAGGCGCAAGCGGCGTCAGAGCGCGAGATGCTCCTGTTGGCGCAGTCTGCGGAGGCTGACGCCGCGCATGCACATCAAGCCAACGGGCTGCATGTCGAAGTGGAGCGCCTCGGCCGTGCGCTGGACGAACAGGCCGCCATGGCGGCCGCGGAGCGCAAAACCCTGTTGGAGCAGGCCGACGGGCTGCATGCCGAAGTGGAGCGCCTCGGCCTTGCGCTGGACGAACAGGCCGCCATGGCGGCCGCGGAGCGCAAAACCCTGTTGGAGCAGGCCGACGGGCTGCATGCC
>JBJSYU010000135.1:0-5883 GCA_046089945.1 Candidatus Methylumidiphilus sp. | reverse complement strand
TATCTGGCCGACGCCTGCCAGTGAGGCCAGCAAGGTTTTCAGTGGCGCTTGGACTTGCAGCAGCACCTGGGCGCCGGCCTCCGCCGCAAGTGTGGCGTAGCGGCAGAATTGCAGGGTGTCGCCCAGCCCTTGCTCGGCATGGAGCAGCAGGGTCCTGCCCGCCAAAGGCTCCTGCCCCAGCCATAGCGGCTGCCGAAAACGGTCTGCGGGCAATCCGTATTCCCTCACCGCCTTGCGCCATTCGTATTTTTTCCACCCCGCCGCAAAATCGCCCTGCGCCAGCTTGACTAGGCTTTCGTTCCAGTGGGCCGGGGCGCAGCTTGGATCGGCCTTAAGGGCTTGCCCGTAGCAGTCCAACGCTTCGGCGTTGCGCCTTAGGGCACGCAGTGCGTTGCCTCGGTTGGTGAGCGTCGCGGGGGCGCCAGGGTTGATGCGCAGCGCCCGGTCGTAGTGGGACAGCGCCTCTTCCATGCGTCGGAGGCTGAACAGCGCGTTGCCCAGGTTGTTCAGCGCCTCGGCACAGCCCGGCTTGAGCCGCAAAGCCTCCTCGTGGCAGGCGCGGGCCTCTTCGGCGCGGCCGAGTTCTTGCAGCACGTTGCCGCGGTTGAGGTGGGCCTCGGCAAAATCGGGGACGGCACACAGGGCTTGATCGAGTGCGGCCAAGGCGTCTTGCGGGCGGTTTAGCTCGCGCAAGACGTTGCCCCGGTTGTTGAGCATGCTGGCGTCGCCGGGGCAGATCCGCAGGGCGCGGTCGTGACATTCGAGGGCTTCCTGCATGCGTCCTAGCGATTGCAGCGTGACCCCGGCGTTGTTCAGCGCGCCGGCGTGGCCCGGATCTATTTGCAGCGCCTTGGCATAGCTGTCCAACGCCCCTTGCGGGCGTCGCAGGCTATGCAGGACGAGGCCATGGCCGCACCAGGCGTCGGCGTCGTCCGGATCGAGCGCCGCCAGCCGCGCATAGTCGTCCAACGCCTCGGCCAGCCGCCCTAGCTCATGCAGGGTGGCGGCGCGGTTTCGCAGCGCTTCGGCATAGTCGGGACGGGCCTGCAAGGCGCGGCTGTAGCTTGCCAAGGCTTCCTCGCGGCGGTTCAGCGCCAGCAGCGCATTGCCTTGGTTGTGCGCAGCCTCGGCGTGGGCGGGTTGGCGCCGCAGCGCTTCGCCGTAGCTGACCAAGGCTTCTTCCATGCGCCCCAGCGCAAAGTAGGCAAGGCCGATGTTCGAGTGCGCGGCGGCTTCCTGCGGATTGGACGCTAGCGCCCGTCCGATCAAGCCCAGCGCGGCGTCGGCGTCGCCGTGTTGCAAGGCGATGACGCCGAGCAGGTGCAGCGCGTCAAAGTTGGCCGGATAGGTCGCCAAGATTTCCCGGTACAGCGTTTCCGCCAAGCCTGTTTCGCCTTGCTGGTGCAGGCTGATGGCGCGTTGCAGTGTTTCCGTGTCCCGCTCCGGCAGTTCGGCCGTCGGCCCTGGGCTTGGCGCGGCCGCGGTGGTTTGCGTGAACGCCTGCAAGGCCGCAGCCAACGGGTTTAGCGCGCTGTCCCAGTCGTCAATGGCGGTCTGGCGGAACAGCCGCACGGTCGGATACCAAGGGCTGTCGCCGCAGCCCAGCAGCCAGCGCCAGTCGGGGCTGAATGGCAGCAGCAGCCACACCGGCTTGCCCAGCGCCGCCGCCAGATGGGCGACGGCGGTGTCAACGGCGACGACCAAGTCCAGATTGGCAATCAGCCCCGCCGTGTCGGCAAAGTCCGCCAGGGCGTCGCCGAAGTGGGCAATCTCCGGCCGCCGCGCCAAGGCCGGCAGGTCGTCCGGGCGCACTTCCCTTTGCAGGCTGACGAACTGCGCAAGGCCATGGACGCTTTGGGCGAGCTGCTCCAGCGGGATGGATCGGTAGGGGTCTTGCTTGTGCAGGGCGCTTCCCGACCAAGCCAGGCCAATCCTCGGCAGGGCCGTGCGCCCGCCAAGCTTGGCCAGCCAGGCATCGGCGCGCTCGGGGTCGGCCTTCAGGTAGGCGGTTTCCGCAGGGATCGTGTCGATTTGCGTGCCAAACGCCAAGGGCAGGCTCATCAACGGGCAGTGGCAGTCAAAGTCCGGCAGCGCTTCGCCTTGCGCGAATGTCGCGCTGACGCCGCCCATCTGCGCCAGCAAAGCCTTCAACGGCGGCTGGACTTCCAGCAGCACCCGCGCCCCGTCCGCCGCCACGCGCTGGGCGTAGCGGCAGAACTGCAAGGTGTCCCCCAGCCCCTGCTCGGCGTGCAGCAGGATGGTCTTGCCGCGCAGCGGTTCCCCGCCTAGCCAGAGCGGTTGCCGGAAATTGCGGATGGGCGACGGGAAGCCGTCCACGCGCCAGCGCCATTCAAATTTTTCCCAGCCTCGCCGGTAGTCGCCCAGCAGCAGCCGGCCGAGCGCCTCGTTCCAGTGGGCGGTGGCGCAATCCGGCTTGAGCGCGATGGCCTGCGCAAAGCTGGCCAAGGCTTCTTCGGTGCGGCCGAGCACCTGCAAGGCGCTGCCTTGGTTGTTGAGCGCCTCGACATGGTCGGCCTTGGCATGCAACGCCCGCGTGAAGCTGGCCAAGGCTTCGTGGGGGCGCTTCAGGCGCAGCAGCGTGTTGCCGCGGTTGTTGAGGGCGTCGGGAAAATCGGGCTGAAGCCGCAAAGCTTCGTCGTAACTGGCCAGCGCCTCGTCCAGGCGCTTCATCTCTTGCAGCGCGTCGCCCTGGTTGCTGTGCGCGGCGGCAAGTCCGGGGCTGATCCGTATGGCGGCGCCGTAGTCGGCCAGCGCCTCTGCCGGGCGCTTGAGATCCATCCAGGCGTTGCCGCGGTTGTTGAGGGCGTCGGCATGGTCTGGCCGGCGCCGCAAGGCTTCGTCAAAGCTGGCCAGCGCCGCCTCCGGCCGGTGCAGCCCGCAAAGGATGCTGCCCCGGTTGATGAGCAGATCGATGTTGCCGGGTTCGTGCCGCAAGGCTTCGTCGCAGCAAGCCAAGGCGTCTTGCAGGCGGCCCAGCCGTTGCAGGGCGATTGCCCGGCAGACTGAGGCGGCGACATAGCCGGGGAGGCGGCGCAAGGCTTCGGCATAATCGTCCGCCGCCTCTTGCGGCCGTTTCAGGCTGAGCCAGACGTTGCCGCGGCTATGCCAGGTTTCGGCGTCGTCAGGCCGAATCCGTAGCGCCTGCGCGTAGCTTGCCAGCGCCTCCTCAGGGCGCTTGAGCGCTTGCAGCGCCTTGCCTTGGTTGACGAGCGCGTCGGCGTAGCCGGGGTTGATGCGCAGGGCTTGGCCGAAGCTGTCCAACGCCTCGCCCGGCCGATCCAGATCCAGCAGCGCGTTGCCACGGTTAAAGAGCGCCTCGGCGTAGCCGGGCTGGAGGCGCAGGGCCTCGCCGTAGCGGGCCAGGGCTTCCTCGGCGCGTCCCAGGGCTTGCAGGGCCAGCCCCAGGTTGGAGTGGATGGCGGCGGTCTGCGGGGCGAGCGCCAGCGCCTCGCCGATCAGGCGGGCGGCGGCGGCGGCGTCGCCCTGTTGCAGCGTGGCGGTGCCGAGCAGGTGCAGCGCGTCAACATGCCGCGGCTGGGCATGCAGGATGTCGCGGTACAGCGCCACGGCCTCGCAGAGCAGCCCCTGCTGGTGGCAGGCGACGGCCTGCTGAAGCATTGTTGTGACCGGCGGCGCGGGCTTGGCGTAGTCGCCGATGAATGCGCGCAGCGCGTTGGCGACAGTGTCCAGCGCGCTGCCCCAGTCGCCCGGGGCGGCTTGGCGGAACAGCCGCATTGAGGGATACCAAGGGCTGTCGCCACGCTCAAGCAGCCAGCGCCAATCCGGGTTGAACGGCAGTAGCAGCCACACCGGCTTGCCCAGCGCCGCCGCCAAGTGCGCGACGGCGGTGTCCACCGCCAGCACCAGATCCAGGTTGGCGATCAGCCCGGCGGTATCCGCGAAGTCGCCCAGATCGGCGCCGTAGTGGGCGATGTCGCTGCTTTCGCGCAGCATCGGCCAGTCCGCATCCCTGACCTCTTTCTGTAGGCTGACAAATTGGGCGGGGCCGGACAGAGCGGCGCTCAACGCGGCCAACGGCATGGAGCGGTTGCGGTCGTTGACATGGGTGGGGTTGCCCGACCAAGCCAGCCCTATTCGCGGCAGCGCCCCACCGTCCAGCTTGGCGCGCCATGCGGCGGCGCGGCGGGCGTCCGCGCGCAAGTAGGGCACACCCTGCGGAATGCTGTCCAGCCGGGTGCCAAAGGCCAAGGGCAGGCTCAGCAAGGGGCAATGGCAGTCGAATTTCGGCAGCGGCTCGCCACCGGCGAAAATCTGGCTGACGCCTTCCACGTTTGCCAGCAGCGACTTCAGCGGCGGATGCACTTCCAACAACACCGTCGCGCCCAAGGCCGCGACGGATTTGGCGTAGCGGCAAAACTGGATCGCGTCGCCAAGCCCCTGTTCGGCGTGGAGCAAAATACGCCGTCCTTGCAAGGATTCCCCGCCCAGCCACAGCGGCTCGCTGAAGTTGCGACGGTGGCGCTGGAATGCCTCGGTTTTCCAGCGCCATTCGTATTTTTCCCAGCCGCGCTCGAAGTCCCCCATGGCGAG
Organism: Candidatus Methylumidiphilus sp.; assembly: GCA_046089945.1. Taxonomy (GTDB): domain Bacteria; phylum Pseudomonadota; class Gammaproteobacteria; order Methylococcales; family Methylococcaceae; genus Methylumidiphilus. The sequence goes on along the minus strand of JBJSYU010000135.1, from coordinate 1,311 downwards.
GCGCGTCAGCGCCTCATCCCAATGCGCCTCGACCAATCCGGGCTGTAGCGCCAAGGCTTGTGCATAGCGGGACAAAGCCTCCTCCGGGCGTTTCAACTCTTGCAAGGCCAGGCCGCTGTTGCAGAGCGCGTCGGCGAAATCCGCCTTGAGCCGCAGCGCGGTTTCGTAGCGGGCCAAGGCATCTTCGGGACGGCCTAGGCGCTGCAAAGCCACGCCACAGTTGTAGTGGGCATTGGGGTGTCCGGGGGTGAGCCGCACGGCCTGTTCATAGCTGGCCAAGGCTTCCTCAAACCGCCCCAGGTCGAGCAAAATCGTCCCACGGCTGATGAGGGCTTCGGTGGCGTCCGGCGCGAGCGCCAAAACCCGGTCAATGCAGGCCAGCGCCTCCTCCGGGCGTTTGGCGGCGCGCAAGGCGATGCATTGGTTGTTGAGGGCGTCCAGATAGTCGGGCTGTAGGGCCGTTGCGCACTGGTAGCTGGCCAGCGCCTCATCGTGGCGCAGCAGGTCTTGCAGGGCGTTGCCCCGGTTGTTGTGGGCCTTGGCATAGTCGGGCATGAGTTTCAAGGCGCGGTCGTAGCAGGCCAGCGCCTCTTCCGGCCGGCCCAGGCTGCGCAGCACGTTGCCTTGGTTGTTCAGGGTTTTGGCGTCGTCCGGGGTCAGGCGCAAGGCTTGGCTATAGCAGTCCAGCGCTTCTTCCGGGTAGCCAAGGTCATGCAGGGCGACACCGCGGTTGTTCAGCGCGTCGGCGTAATCGGGCTTGATGCGCAGGGCTTTGGCGTAGCTGGCCAAGGCTTCTTCGAGGTGGCCCAGACGCTGCAGCACGATGCCTTGGTTGTTGAGCGCCTCGGCGTAGTCCGGCTGCAGGCGCAGCGCTTCGGCATAGCATTGCAGGGCTTCCTCCGGGCGGTGTTCGCGCAGCAGGGCATTGCCGAGGTTCGAGTGGGCGGGGGCGTGGCCGGGATTGATCCGCAGCGCCTTGCCGATGAGGTCGGCGGCGTTTTGCGTCTGCCCTTGTTGCAGCGCGGCGACTCCCAGCAGATGCAGGGCGTCGAAATGCCCGGGGTTTTGCGCCAGGATCTCCGCATAGATGCGCTCGGCGGCCGCCAACTGCCCCTGCTGGTGCAGGGTGATGGCCTGCGCCAGCCGGTCGGCGGGGCAGGTTGGGGCGGTTGGCCTAGACGGCCTGCCGGCCGGGCGGGTGTGTCGCCGGCTCATGGCGCCCAGGCGGCGAGGGCTTGGGTGACGGCGGCGATGACGCTGGCCCAGTCGCCGGGCCGGGGCTGGCGGAACAGCCTGACGGACGGGTACCAC
>JBJSYU010000134.1:0-6486 GCA_046089945.1 Candidatus Methylumidiphilus sp. | reverse complement strand
GGCGCGGCCTGCGGATGCCCGTGAGGAATGCCATAAATCAATTAAACCCACCTCCGACTGTTGAATGCGGCACATTATGGTGTTCCACAAAAACGGGAGCGTTTGATAATGATTGGAGCCGAAAGCGGAGTAAAAATAAAGTTTCCATCACCGACGCACTATTTTGATGGCGCAACGATTGGCTTCAGAGATAAAAGAAAAGTTGTTTCTGTAGCGACCGACAATCCACTCGATGAAAATCAATTGTTATCTGCTATAACTGTAATGGACGCGATAAGTGATTTGCCTAAAATTGCTTCAGGGGAAAGTATAGAAATATATACATCTGCGCCAAAAAATGACTACCAGGTGAATAGAAGAAAAAACACAAATATTTTACAACTTCATTCATCAACAGCGCACACTGAAAAAATGTTAGAAATAATTCGGTATGCAGGAAAGAATATAGATTGCATTCCAAAACATCTAATAACAAGTGGTTTTAGTTCTTGCTATTCAAGATTGGATGCGGATGAGCCATCTGTAACTATTACAGTAAATTTCGTGCATCCTGCATCTAATAGGTGCATCCACCCGAAACAAGATAGAGGACTTACTCCAAGAGAGGGGGCAAGAATTCAGTCATTTGACGATGACTTCCAGTTTTTTGGTAATAGAACGCAGATTGTGAAGCAGATTGGGAATGCAGTGCCGCCCTTACTTGGCAAGGCAATTGCCGAGCAGGTAGCTGCATTGTTGTAGCCGCGTATGGTGCGCATCGCGCACCATTCATGGCCCCCGAAAATTCCAAATAGATTTGGAAATACCGGCAACGCCGCCGCAAAATCCGAATCTGTTGGAGTGTCAAACATCCGTCAAACGGTGCGCGATGCGCACCCTACGAGACTACGAGACTATAACACTTCATGCCATTAAAGCACACATCATACCCACCAAGCACATCTATAAACATCCTGCCCAAATCAAATGACAATCACACTAACCGCCTCAGTCCAAAGCCCAGAATCTTGCCCGCTGATGCCGCGCAGGCGTAGCCAGTAGGTTTGTGCGGGGGTTAGCCCTTCAAGCAAGATGTGGGCGCTGGTGGTGGAGGATAGGGCGTGTTGCCAGTGGGCTTCGGCGGTGGGGTCGCCTTGCGCGATTTGCACTTCGTAACTGCCGGCGCCTTGCAGTTTGGCGGCGTGGATGTCTAGGCTGCCGCTTTTCGGGCCGTGGCTGACGCGGAAGTCGGCGGGGGCGGGCAGGGGGCCGCTGCGGGCGGTGCGGGTGATTTCTTTGCGCAGGTCGTAGCCGGTGGAGGTGAGCGCGGCGGTGTCGCCAGCGGCGACCAGTTCGAGGTAGGGGGCGAGTCGTTTGAGCAACTCGGTCAGGGCTTGCCGGGCAATGTCGCGCTGGGCGATTTTGAGGGTGTCGCGGGTTTGGCTGGCGTGGTAGGCGTCGCGGTAAGCGGTCAGCGCCGCGCCGAGTTGCGCCAGCGACGGGACTTGTTCAATCCAGTGTTCGGGGAAGTGGGAGTTGTCCGCCAGCGAGGCGATGATGAACCCGGTCTTGGCCAGGAAGTCCGCCTCGCCGTGGCGGTCGAAGGTGGCAATGAGCTTGGGTTGCACCGCTGTTTCTCGCTGGATGGTGTGAATATTTCACGGATGATGGGCGGATTGTCGCATTGCGCCCGGCTGGGTCAAGGTAATATTGCCCATTTTTTAGGCAAATTTTGGCTTGAGGCTTGCTTTATGTCGTTGTTTGGCGACGTAATTTTGCAAATTGCATCCTTGCATCGTGGCCGGTGCGTCCTTGCATCGTGGCGAGAATTTGCAATCTGGCCTGCGGCACAGGCCGCAATAGCGGGGAAGCCGCTTCCGCCAAGCCAGCGCCTAAGCCGTAAACACAGATTTTTTCTGCCCCGTCCGCCGTTCTCTAATATAATTCCCGCCCGTCGAATAATTTTTTCACACGCCTACGCCGTCCGGGTCGCTTGATGCGTGCGGCGGGCAGGCTGCCGGTTTAATTCACCATAAAGAGAGAGGGCTTCACGTTGACTCGCACAATTGCTTTTTTATCGCTTCTACTAGCGTTGCCCGGCGTGGCTTCCGCCGAGGAGATGGAGATTTTGGGGCTGACCGGCACGCACCGCGGCTTGTACTGCGTGCTGATCTTCTTGATCGCCTACGGCTTCGTGATGACCGAGGAATTCACCCACATGCGCAAGTCCAAGCCGGTCATTCTGGCGGCGGGCATCATCTGGGCGCAGATCGCTTACATGGCAAGCTCCAACGGTGTTGCCTCTGAGGTCGTCCACAAGGTCTTTGAGTACAACTTGAGCGAGTTCGCCGAGTTGATGCTGTTTTTGCTGGTGGCGATGACGTACATCAACGCCATGGCCGAGCGCAATGTGTTTGAGGCGCTGCGGGCCTGGCTGGTCAACCGCCGCTTCGGCTACCGCAAGCTGTTTTGGATCACCGGCGTTATCACCTTCTTCCTGTCTTCGGTGGCCGACAACCTGACCTCGGCGCTGCTGGTCGGCGCGGTGGTGATGGCGGTGGGCGTGAACAGCCCGTCGTTCGTCGCGCTGGGCTTCATCAATCTGGTCAGTGCGGCCAACGCGGGCGGCGCGTTCAGCCCGTTTGGCGACATCACCACCTTGATGGTCTGGCAGGCCGGCAAGGCGGATTTCTTCGATTTCTTCATGCTGTTCATTCCGTCGGTCGTCAACTTTGTCGTGCCGGCCGCGTTCATGCATTTCGCCATCCCCGACGAGGCGCCGGCGTTCAGCGGCGAGGACGAAAAGGTCGAATTGAAGCCGGGCGCGTTGGTCATCGCCGGCCTGTTCGTGGCGACCATCGTCACCGCCGTCAGCTTCAAGCAGTTCCTGCACTTGCCGCCGTTCATGGGCATGATGGTCGGCCTGTCTTATCTGATGCTGTACGGCTACCGCTTGAAGCTGATGTTTAGCTACCAGGGCGACAAGTTCGACGTGTACCAGAATGTCAAGGATTCCGAATGGGACACTTTGCTGTTCTTCTTCGGCGTCATTTTCGCGGTGGGCGGTTTGGGCTTCATCGGCTATCTGCAATTGGTTTCCGCCGCGATGTATGACGGCTTAGGCCCGACCACCGCCAACGTGCTGATCGGCATTTTGTCGGCCATCGTGGACAACATCCCCGTCATGTTCGCGGTGTTGCAGATGGACCCGGACATGCCGCTGTACCAGTGGATGCTGGTCACGCTGACCGCCGGCGTCGGCGGGACGATGCTGTCCATCGGCTCCGCCGCCGGCGTGGCGCTGATGGGCACTTCGCGTGGCATGTACACCTTCTTCAGCCATTTGAAGTGGAGTTGGGCGATTGTCATCGGCTATGTCGCCAGTATCGTCACGCATTTGATGATTAACGGCTAAGCCGCAAAGTTTGCCCGCAGGATGGCGGGAATGAAAAAGCCCCTGGTTTGCGCCGGGGGCTTTTTTTGTGCGCGGCAAGAACGATGCGGCGCGATGGCGCATTGGCATGGCTCCTGTATCTTCTAAACTGCAAGGACGGGCCAAATGCCCGGCCTGCCTGTTTCACCGTCAAACACGCAATTTAAGAGGTGCCGCCATGCCACACGAAACCGCCAACAGCCCAAAGCGTTTGATCGTTGACACGAACGTCGCGGAGTACTTTAAAGATTCCATCCATTCGGCCCTGTCCCGCCAGAAAGTCCAAGCGGAGGAGGATACAGTGTTTTATGTCGTCAATCTGCTGGTCTGGTTTGCGCGGGCGGAGAACCTGTTTCCGCAAACGGCGGACGGCGTAGTCCAACAGCCGTTGGCGTTGACCTACGCCGAGGCGGTGGAGGCGAGGACGCCGCAACAACGCGACGACGCGCTGCGGCGCTTGGGCGATGTCGCGCTGGTGGTCGCCGGGCTGTTCGCCGCCAGTTTCAGCCGCAAGCTGGTGGACATCGATTATTACATCGCCATGGGCGGCGGCGCTTACGGCGCACTGTCCGAACAGGCGTCCGCTTCGGTGCGCACGCGCACGTTTAGGGCGATTTTTGGCGAGTTGTCGGCGAAGTTCCAATCCTTCGTCGATGTGCTGGCCGAGGTCGGCGACAACACCGCGATGGGTTCGCAGGCCGATGTGCTGAGGCTGTATGAAATCTGGCTGCGCACCGGCAGCGCCTACGCCGCCGAGCGCCTGCGCAAGCAGGGCATCGAACCGGCGCGGGCGGCGGTGGGCTTGCGCCACCATTAATTGCCTGACCGCAAAGGCGAGTTTGCTGATTGACATAGCGCCGGCATCCTTGTCGGCGTTCACATCGTAGCGCCGACATCCTTGTCGGCGCTTTCTCGCAGCGGTTGGTTGCCGGCAAGGATGCCGGCGCTACGGGCGTGCACCTTACTGCAATATTACGGTCATTGGACTGCAACAAAGCAGGGGTATTCTCTCCCCACTCTACGCCATTTGCCCCCGGAAACAGGGGGAGTCCACGGGTGGGTTATTCAATACAAGTAGAACAATTAGCCTGTGCGGCCATACCGGCAGGTATACCTGTGTCTAGCATTTTTTGACGAGTGGCATGAAAGCACTTTTTGTTTGTGGTTCCCTCAATCAAACCAAGATGATGTGGCAGGTTTCGCAGCATCTCGAAGGTTTTGACAAATACTTTACGCCTTTCTTTTGCGATGGCTTGGGCGAACATGTCCGGCGCACGGGGCTGCTGGATTTCACCGTGCTGGGCGGGCGCTTTGTGCAGCAGACCACGCGGTTTCTGACCGCGCATGGGGTCAGTTTTGATTATGGCGGGCAGGATGGCCCCTATGATTTGGTGGTCACATGCAGCGACTTGATTGTGCCGCGCCGCATTCGCGGGTCTAAGCTGGTGCTGGTGCAAGAAGGCATGACCGACCCGGAGAATCTGGCCTACCATTTGGTCAAGACTTTGCGAATGCCGCGCTGGATTGCGCATACGGCCTCGACCGGTTTGTCCGACGCTTACGACATATTCTGCGTGGCCTCGGAAGGGTATAAGGATTTGTTCATCAAAAAGGGGGTGCGCCGCGATAAAATCCGCGTGACTGGCATACCCAACTTCGACCATTGCGCCGCCAATTTGGAGAATGACTTTCCGCATAAGGATTATGTGCTGGTGGCCACCTCTGACCACCGCGAAACCTACAAATACGAAAACCGCCGCAAGTTCATTCATAAGGCCCGCCGCATCGCCGACGGCCGGCCGCTGATTTTCAAGTTCCATCCCAACGAAGATCCGCAGCGCGCCGCCCGCGAAGTCGAGCGCCACGCCCCGGAGGCTTTGCATTACGCCGACGCCAACACCGACCACATGATCGCCAATTGCGAAACGCTGGTGACGCGCTATTCCTCGGTCGTGTATGTGGCGCTGGCGCTGGGCAAGGAAGTCCATTCCGACTTGCCGCACGAAGAATTGCGCCGTTTGCTGCCGATCCAAAACGGCGGGCGCTCGGCGGCCAACATCGCCCGTGAATGCATGAAGCTGTTCGGCGGCCGTTTGGCGCAGCCTGCGGCGGAGGCGATGGAATCCGCGCCGACGCTGGCGCATGCCGGGGCGGCTGCGTGAGTTGCGAGTTGCTGATTGTCGTGCAGGCGCGTTGCGGCTCGTCGCGCCTGCCGGGCAAAGTGTTGCGCGAGGTGTGCGGCAAGCCGATGCTGGCGCGGATGTTGGAGCGCTTGCGGCGGGTGCGGACGCCCGCGCAACTGCTGGTCGCCACGACGGATGAACCGCAAGACGACGCTGTCGCCGCGCTGTGCGCCGATATCGGCGTCGATGTGTTTCGCGGCCATGCCACCGACTTGCTCGACCGCCATTACCAAGCCGCCCGCGCCTACGGCGCACAGGTTGTCGCCAAAATCCCCTCCGACTGTCCGTTGATCGATCCCGCCATCGCCGACGCCGTGTTCGCGCAGTTCCAAGGCGCAGACTTTGATTATGTCAGCAACCTGCATCCCGCCACTTATCCCGACGGCAACGATGTCGAAGTCATGCGCTTTGAGGCGTTGGCAACGGCTTGGCGCGAGGCGCGGTTGCCGATGGAGCGCGAACATACCACGCCTTTCCTGTGGGAGCGCCCGGAGCGTTTCCGCCTGGGCAATGTGAGTTGGGAACCGGCTGCGGGCGAGCCTAGGCGCGACTATTCGATGAGCCACCGCTGGACGGTGGATTATGCGGAAGACTATGACTTTGTCCGCCGCGTCTTTGAGGAACTCTATCCGCAATGCCCTGGTTTCGGCCTAAACGATATATTGGATTTGCTGGCCCGCCAGCCGGAAATCGCCGCCCTCAACGCGCAGTATGCCGGGGTCAACTGGTACAGGCACCATCTGCACGAATTGAAGTCGGTCGATGCCCGCCATACCCGTTGGTGACTGCCTTCGCCGATTAAGGCTATTTCTTAAAATAATCCCCCCCCCTTTTGCAAAGGAGGGCAGGGGGATTGAATGCGAGGCCATGCACTTTGGCCGGGAACAAATC
>JBJSYU010000133.1:0-5890 GCA_046089945.1 Candidatus Methylumidiphilus sp. | reverse complement strand
CGCTCCTTCAAGCCCACCGCGGGAAGCTGGCCACAACCGCCCAGCTCGTATTGTCCTGCTGTTCGACACCCATGAAGCCTTCTGGGGCGTGGGCCGCGTCCACGAATCCAGCGCCAGCTATTTCCTCGCCGACGAATGGCTGCGCCGCTTGCTGCGGGCTTTGGATTTGGACAAAGGCATCGTCGCCGTGGTCGCCGGGCGCGAACCGCCGCGCTGGGCCGAGGCGCCGATCCACCCGCAAGACGGCAAAGCCACCGCCATTCCAGCCAGCCATCTGGACACCCAACTCATCGGCCATTTGGAACCCGACGACGCCGACGAATACCTGCAAAAAGCCGGCGTCGCCGATACCACGCTCAGGCAAGCCCTGGTGCGGCAGGCCGAAGTCGCCCCCGGCCAAGTCCATCCGCTCTATGTCGGCCTGTGCGGCGACATCGCCCTGCTCGCCGCGCAACAAGGCCAGCCACTAGACCCGGCCAGCTTCGCCGCCAAGCTTGAGACGGGTAGGAGCGGGCTTCAGCCCGCGACCGACCCCGCCAAAGCCCTGGTCGAACGCCTGCTGCGCTACTGCCACGCCGATTTGGCAAACGCCGTCAAAGCCCTCGCCGCCGCCCGCGCCTTCGACCGCGAACTGTTCTTCGCGCTGGGCGAAAAGCTCCACTACCACGCCACCGCAGCCAGCTACCAACATCTCACCGGCTTCTCCTTCGTCTGGCCGTCCAAAAAAGGCGAAGGCTGGGGCCGCATCCATGATCTGCTGCGGCGGGTGTTGTGGGAAATGGACGAGGAACAGACGATTTTGGCCGATGCGGCGTTGGAAGATTGGTTCCGCGCCCGCCATGCCGCAGGCGATGAATCCGCCATCGTCGAAGCCATCTACCATGCCAATCGGCGGGAGTGGCATCGAGGCTATCTTGAATGGTGTGAGGTGTTCGAGTCGGCCTTGCCAAACGCCCGCTATGTACTCTGCACCAAGCTGCTGGAACTGCGGCCCGAATTGTGGTTGGAAACGGATTTTGCCCAAGGGCTGCTGGCTTATTACGCCGGACAATTGGCCTTGATGCTGTCGCAACATGCGATAGCGCGATTCCATTTGCAAGAGGCAGTGGATTGGTATGCCCGGGTCTTACAACACCAACCCGATGATTTTAAAGCTCACAACAACCGGGGCAATACCTTGGGTCAGTTGGCCGAGCTGCTGGCCGGGCTGGCCGAACATGGGCTCGCGCGGGAGACCTATGGACTCGCCATCGCCGCCTACGACGAAGCCTTGCGCCGCGCCCCGGACTTAGTTCAAGCCCACAACAACCGGGGCAACGCCTTGGGTCAATTGGCCGACATGCTTACCGGATTGGCCGAACACGGCTTGGCGCGGGAAAGTTACCGGCAAGCCATCGCCGCCTTTGATGAAGCCCTGCGCCGCGCCCCGGACTATGTTGCGGCCCACAACAACCGGGGCAATGCTTTGCTAGGCTTGGCCGACCTGCTGGCCGGGCTGGCCGAACAGGGCTTGGCGCGGGAGACCTACGGACTCGCCATTGCCGCCTACGATCAAGCCCTGCGCCGCGCCCCGGACGATATCTATGCCCACATGAGCCGAGGCCACGCCTTGGCAAGGTTGGCCGACCTGCTGACCGGACTGGCTGAACAGGGGTTGGCGCGGGATATTTACCGGCAAGCTATCGCCGCCTATGATGAAGTCCTGCGCCGCACCCCTGACTTCGCTCAGGCCCACAATAACCGGGGCCTTGCCTTGCAGGGCTTGGCCGACCTGCTGGCCGGGCTGGCCGAACATGGGCTCGCGCGGGAGACCTATGGACTCGCCATCGCCGCCTACGACGAGGCCCTGCGCCGCACCCCGGATTTGGTTCAAGCCCACAACAACCGGGGCGAAGCCTTGCGGGGCTTGGCCGGCCTACTGGCCGGACTGGCCGAACAGGAGGAAGCGCGGGAGCGTTACAGACTAGCCATCGCCGCCTTTGATGAAGCTTTGCTCCGCGCACCGGATGATGTGGATGCCCATAGGAATCTAGGCTATGCCTTGAACCAGTGGGCCAAGCTGTTGATGGAACTCGGCGAGCTGCCCGCCGCCCAGCAAAAAAACGCGCAAGCGCTGGATGCCTGCCGCCGCGCCTTGGCTTTGGCCCCTAACCATCCCGGCATCTTGGAAATGCTGGCGCAAACACAACTGCTGGCCGCCCGCTTGGAAACCCTGACACTAGGCAGCGCCGCCCCGGCCCTGCTGCGCGAAGCCCTGCACACCCTCGAACAAGGTTTAGCCATCGCCCCCGACCACCCGCAACTGCTAAAACTGCGGCAACAAGTGCAAGACGCGCTGCGGCCAGCGCCCTAAGCCGTGGGCGCCGCGCCCTCGCGGCGACGTGGGCTGGCAGAACAGCAGAAGCGGCGGCGGCTAAGGTTTTCTCGTTCCCAAGCCCCGCTCTCATCGTTATACACAAATCGGCTCGTAAAGCGGCAGAACAACCCCGGAGGGGTTCAAGCCATTCCATCGTTCCCACGCTCTGCGTGGGAATGCCTATGGCGACGCTCCGGCGTCGCGTCTTTTCGTGTCGCCATAGGGTATTGCGGCGGTTTGGGAGACGGGCCGCAGAGCGGCTGGGGATGCATTCCCACGCAGAGCGTGGGAACGATCAAAATCCCTCTCCCTCAGGGAGAAGGACTTGTGTAGATACTCATGCCTCGCAACGGAAGGGCTGGGGTGAGGGTCTTACAAACCAATCGTTTGCCCCTCACCCTAACCCTCTCCCCACGGGGCGCGGGGGCTCATTCCGAGCTTCCTTAAGCAGTAGGTATTTGAATTGAAAGCGGCTGTCTCGGGCGTTCACCTTAAAGCCGCGTAGCGGCGACGTGATGGTAGCCGGGGGTTTTAACCCCCGGAATGCGGCAAGCCTAGATTCCGTCGCGTAGCGACGGTTGAAATGGGCTGCGTGAAGCGGTGATTTTCAGCCGTCGCTAAGCGACGGTGCGACGCCATTGGCGGGCGGTGCAAAGCAACCAGCCGCCTTTGGCAAAACCCCCGCCCACCCCTTGAGCCTTGCAGCCAAAGCGCTGATTTTCTGCGCTAAATTCACAAGGCACAGAATTCGCTTACCCGCTTGGCCTGTATCCCGCCCAACGGCGGGCCGTGGCTTTTTCACCGGCATGAGGGTAGGCAACATGAATAAACCAGTATTGGCTCTGGCCTTGGCTATGGCATTAAACAGCCCGGCGCTGTGGGCCGGCGAGTTGGCCGAAACCGCCGGCAGTTGGCTGCAACTGGTCGGCGAAGGCAGTTTGCAGTTTATCGACCCCAGCTTGGAAAAGGGCCGCATTTGGCTGGAAGGGCAATCGCGCTGGGACGACGATTGGAACCATTGGTATCAGGGCATGGCCCGCGCCGCGCTGGGCTATTCGGTGAATGAGCGGCTGACGCTGTGGGCGGGTTATACCTATCTGCCCACGCAATACTTGGGGAAACCTTCTGTGCAGCAGCAAGATGCGTGGCCGGGGCTGCGCTATGTGTGGCCCACCGCCTTAGGGACGTTCACGTTCAGGACGTTGCTGGAGTTTAACTTTTTGCCCGGCAACCAGGGCGATGTTCGGGTCAGGCCCCGGCAGATGATTCGCTTCATGCACCCGTTGGACGCCGAACCGCGCCTGAGCCTGATTGCATGGGATGAGTTTTTTATCCGCGCCAATACCACCCCGGCGGGCGGCGAATCGGGGTTTGACCAAAACCGTGTATTTGTCGGATTAGGCTGGACTTTCGACCCGCATATCCGGGCAGAACTGGGGTATATGAACCAGTATGTGGAAGACGCGAATCATGCCAACAGCACGATGCGCCATCTCATCATGGGTTCGGTGTTCGTCAATTTTTAGAATTCAGCGGCAAGGGACAGCGGCCTTATCGCTGCCCTGTTCGGAAGATGCGGCAATCGGGTTTGGCATGATGAGGCCATGCCGGGTTTTTTAGGCTACGCCCAAAGGCGCTCATTGCTCAAAAAACCTTTTCTCATAAGATTCCAAACAGGCGTCGGCCCAACCGGCCGCCAAGTCAGAATCATTGATGGCTTTGGAGGTCACGGCGGCGCACCACGCACGCAGCCACACTTCTTTGTGTTCCTCTAATTTGTCGATAGTCAGTTCTTCAGGCGAAACCATGGCTAATTACCTCTTTTAAACACAGCTTGGGTTCAACAATAAGGCTTAAAACTCACCGGCCTTAGCGCACACCGGCCAAAACTTACTGATTTTTCCGCTTTGTGTATGTTGAAGCAATGCCTATGCCATTATGTCGCCAACTAAAATTCAAAGGCTTAACGCCATGCCGCCGACGTCGGGCTGTTCAATTCTGATGCCGTCGGCATTATTCTGGTGCGGCTTGTCGCGTTCTCACGACGGAAAAGGGCCAAAACGCCACAAAGCCCGCGCCGACCGAAACGCCGCCCAAGGCCAGCCCGGCCCGCAAAATTAAGCGCCCGACGCCGCAGAGAGGTTGACCGCCACACCGTCTCTCAGAGTATGATGCGCGTCAGCCGCTGAACCGCTATTGCGCCCCGGACGCCGGGACACAGCCCCCAATCTCGATAGGAACCGCCTTGGCGACACCCTCCCCTGCTGCACTTGCCGCGCACGGCCACTTCGACGCCGCTTCCGCCGATTGTTACGCGCTGTTCGCCGACTGCCTGGTGCGCCGGGGCAAGGCGCGCGACAGCGAGATCAACCGCGCCCGCCGCCTCGCCGCGCAGGCCGACGACCAAGCCCTGCCCGCGCTGCTGATGAAGCTCGGCATCGTCTCCGAGCGCGACGTGGCCGAAGCCTTGGCCGAAGTCAGCGGCCTGCCGCTGGTGGCGGCGGCGGACTACCCGGAAGCCTCGCCATTGCCGGATGGCGTGGCGACGCGGTTTTTAAAGGAACAGCGCATTGTGGGCCTCAGCGCCGGCGCAGGCGCGTTTGAGGTTGCCGTTGCCGACCCCCTGGCGCAAAGCGCATTAGACGCCTTAGCCCTGGCCTGCGAGCAGCCGGTGCTGCCGAAAGTCGGCCTGCCGTCGGAGATTGAGCGGGCGATAGACCAGCAGCTAGGCGCCGGCAAATCGCTGATGGGCCAATTGGAGGACAATTTCGGCTCGGACGAGGAAATCGACGCGGCCGATGTCGAGCATCTGAAAGACTTGGCCTCGGAGGCGCCGGTCATCCGCATGGTCAACCTCATCATGCAACGGGCCGTGGAGTCGCGCGCCTCCGACATCCATGTCGAGCCGTTTGAGCAGCGCCTGAAAGTGCGCTTCCGCGTCGATGGCGTGTTGAAATAGGTCGAAGCGCCGCCGGTGCGCTCCACCGCCGCCGTGATTTCGCGCATCAAAATCATGGCGAAGCTCAACATCGCCGAACGCCGCCTGCCGCAGGACGGCCGCATCAAGCTGCAAGTGCAGGGCAAAGAACTGGACTTGCGCGTGTCCACCGTGCCGACGATGTTCGGCGAAAGCGTCGTCATCCGCCTGCTGCACAAGGAAAGCATCACCTTCGACTTCGCTTCGCTGGGCTTTGAAGGCGCGGCTTTGCAGCGGTTTTTGGACGTGCTGGCCCTGCCGCACGGCATCATCTTGATTACCGGCCCGACCGGCAGCGGCAAATCCACGACGCTATACACCGCGCTGCACCGCATCAACACCCCGGAGCGCAAAATCATCACCGTCGAAGACCCGGTGGAATACCAATTGGAAGGCGTCAACCAAATCCAAACCAAAGCGCAAATCGGCCTGACCTTCGCCTCGGCGCTGCGCTCCATCGTCCGCCAAGACCCCGACGTGATTATGATTGGCGAAATGCGCGACCTGGAAACCGCCCGCATCGCCGTACAATCCGCGCTGACCGGCCATTTGGTGCT
>JBJSYU010000132.1:0-3832 GCA_046089945.1 Candidatus Methylumidiphilus sp. | reverse complement strand
AGTTTTGTCAGTCAACCAGGATCGGCACACAGACTTGTTGACTCGCATCGAGACCACAGAATATCTTTTTTCGGCAAAAAAAGGGCGTTCTTATTTAAGCAATGCGCAATCACACATTGGCAGCGGGCAGGCCATACGAATCGACATTAAAGCGTTTTATCAAAACGCTAAAGATAGATATGTGCGACGCTTTTTTAGAGACGACATGCAATGCAATCCTGACGTTGCACATATTCTGACAGAGCTTATCTGCTGGAATGGATGTCTTCCAACAGGTAGTCCTGTCAGTCCTATTATTTCTTTTTTTGCATATCGCCCGATGTTTGACGAACTGCATGCCCTTGCTTTATCCATCGGAGCAATCATGACAGTGTATGTCGATGATATTGTTTTTTCAGGAGAAAATGTCGAAGGAACGATAATACCGAAGGCCAAGGAAATAATCAAAAGCCACGGTCTGCATGGTCATAAAATATCGTTCTATCGAAAAAATCAACCGAGGGTTGTCACGGGTGTGGCTGTGTTTCCGGGCGGGCCGTTGCGAATTCCTCACAAACGGCTTAGGAAAATTAGGGTGCTAGAACGAGAATTCTATAGTTCTATTCGGCCAGATGAACGAGAAATATATCGCAAAGCTTTGATGGGTCAATATCGAGAAGGAAGCAGACTCGAACCGGGTTTTTTAAACAAGGCCAAGCGCCTAGAAAATATTGCCCAACACAAAAAATAATACTTAGCATAAGACGTCTTGGATTTTTAAATGCACCGCACCGAAATCACTTTAGAAGATGAAGAATACGCCTTCCTGCTTGGCGAGGCGCGAACAATTGGAATTACCATTGCCGAATTGCTGCATGGCATGGTGACGACGCGGATGCGCGCGCAATCCCTGCAAGCGGACGATCCGCTGGAGGATTTGATCGGGATTGCTGAAGGCGACGGTTCGGCGGTGGGCCGGGAGCATGATTGGCACTTGAGAAAATCCCGGCAAGCATGAAACCTGGCGTGTTTGTCGATACCAGCGCATGGTATGCCTTGATCGACCGTGCCGACCCAGATCATATGGCGGTTTCGGCTTGCATGAGGCAGCACAAAGGCGCGTTGATAACCAGTAATTTTATCTTCGATGAAACCGTCACGCTGTTGCGCTATCGGCTGGGCTGGCAACCGGCGCATCGGTTTGGCGAGCTTTTACGGGCGGGTGGGTTGGCCCAGTGTGTTGCCATTGAAGCTGAGGACGAGGCTGTGGCTTGGTCAATTTTCGTGAAATATAACGACCATGAATTGAGTTTTACGGATTGCTCCAGTTTCGCGCTGATGCGCCGCTTGAAACTGTCCACCGCCATCGCTTTGGATGCGGATTTCCATATTTTTGGCCTGTTGACGCTGCCAGCCTTGCGGCTGGCCTCGTTGTAGGCCGTCTGGAAGGCCAAAATCCTTGCGGCGTCTTCGTGCATCAGCTTGGCCCAGCGGCGGGCGTAGTCTTTGCGCTCGGCCTCGGTTTGCGCGTGGATGCCCAGCACTTCCAGCGGCGACAGGGTGTCCGGGCTGACGCTGCCGCGTATGCCCCGCATCAAGGTCTGGTAGCGCGTCCATTCGGCCTCGCTGAGGTTCCATTGCTCGCGGGCGAAGCGCCCCAAGGTTTCGGCTTCGGCATGGTCGGCCCCTGTGCTGGCGGCTTCGCGGCTGGCGGATAAGGCCGTGGTCTGCGCCGGGTCGGCCATGCCCAAGGGCAGGCCGATGACCATAAGCCCTATGATCCAGAGGAATTGTCGAGAAAGCTTGTCCATGGCTTATCCCCCCTGCCGGGCTTCGATTTGCCAGCGCTTGCCCTGCGGGCTGCGAAGCGTCACTGCCTGCCCGTCCGCCGCTTCGATGCGCCAGCCGTCTTGGCTGTCGCCCGGCTTCAATCCGCGCCACTGACCACCGGAGCGAACCATGACTTGCTTCTCGCCATTCCAAGTGTCCACCGAACCCACGGTAAACGGCAGCGCCGGAGCTGTGTCAGCCGAAGCCTGCGACGCCGTTTTCAAAACTTTGAGCTTGGCCGAGGCAACATGCGCTTTCCGGGTTTTGGCCTTTTTCCTGGTGGGTTTGACTGGGTTCGCCGCAGGCTGTGGCCGGGGCGGCGGCTTGGCTTCCCATTGGGCAAGGCGCTGCTCCAAGGCGGCAAGCTTGTTTTGCAGCCCTTCCAAGGTGGATTGATCCGCCTGTTTTTGCCGCTCGAACGCTTCGCGCAGGGCTTGCAGCTCGGCGGCGCTCGCGCCGGGCGGCGCAGGCTCCCGGCTAACCGGGATGGGCGGCGGCGTTTGCAGCGGCAACGGGGCAGTCCCCTCCGGTGGCGTTGGCACGACGGGTTCGGCGTTGTTGAGCTTGACGGCGGGGGCGGCATTTTCAACGGGCGCAGGTTTGGCGGGTTCAGCTTGTTTGGGCGCAGGCTGTTGGCTCTTGCCACAGGCGGCCAGTAGGCAACAGACAATAAAGGCGGCTGCGATCCGGTTGGGCCTCATGAGCGCTGGCCTCCGGCGTAGTCTGGCGAGACTTGGTAGCTGACTTTGCGGTAAACATAGTCCACGTTCACCTGGAAAGCCTTCCCGCCCAGGGTAAGCAAGGCTTCGCGCAGGCTGACCGGGCCAAGATGCCGATGCACCTCGGGCAGCGGCTGGTTCAGCAGATAGCTGACCGGCTGGTCGCCGGGGTCGGGCGGCAGCAGATTGAAGCCGCTGCGGTTCAACAAGTAGTGGATGGCCTGCTCGACCGTCGCCACGTCCGGCGGCAGGCGAACGTCGATGACCGCTAGCAGGGGATCGACCTGCGCGGCCTGTGCGCCGACGGCGGTGTAGGAATAGCGCCCGGTCTGGACGGCCTGTTCAGGCTCGGGGAGTTCGCCTATCTGGTAGACGACGGGCGCGGCCTGGACGGTGCCTGGCAGGTCTTGCCCGGTGTCTGGCCCGGCATCGCCGGGACGGGTCGCGCAGCCGAGCAGGCCGGCGCAGGCCAAAAGAATCGCAAGGGGGCGTAAGCGGATGACCATCGAATGCTCCAATCATGAGGTTGGAGCGGATGATCCGGGTTTGCGGAGAGGGGCGCGACGATAAACCTTGGGCAGCGTCCGCCAAGGTTTTAAGAGGCGAGGCTTTGGCGGGTCGTGACATGCTTGGCCCGCCGCCAGTCGGCAGTCCACAAGCCCTTTCCACCTCGATACCGAACCGCCCATGCCCTTAAGCCGACGGGATTTTCTGAAACTGGCCGCCGCCTCGGCGCTGTGCGCTCCCTTGCCTTGCCTGTCCGCACAGGCCCAGCCGCCACGCGCCCTTTGGCTGCAACGCGGCCAGGAGTGGGGCTTGATCGACATCGAATCCGAGGAAGGCCGCCGCCAAGCCTGCTGGCTGTTGCGCGACACGCTGGCGGGCCGAACAGCTTTGGCCTCAAGCGGCTGCTCCAAACCGCCGCTTGGATGCAGGCTTTTTTCGCGGCCTACCAAGTCCACCGGCCTTTCATGGTGCATTCGGGCTTCCGCACCCGCTTCACCAACGAAACCTGCGGCGGCGCGAAGGCCTCGCTGCACATGCAAGACGGGAGCGGGCATTTCCACGCCATGGACATCCACATGGACGGCATCCCGGTCGATTACCTAGGCCGGCTCGCCGCGCTGGCTAGCCAAGGCGGCGTCGGCTTTTACGCCGACCGCCCGCGTGGGTTTGTGCATATCGACGACGGGCGGGTGCGGTATTGGCGGAAGTGACGGGGCGAATCAGGCTGTCCGGCCATCGCATAGGCTGGAGATGGCTGTCGTTGGCAGCCATAAAGTCAGGGGAGAGTCCGGCAAAGG
>JBJSYU010000131.1:0-3607 GCA_046089945.1 Candidatus Methylumidiphilus sp. | reverse complement strand
CCGAGCGGGAGGCGAGCCGGGTGGTCATCGAGCGGGCCCGCGATGCGGCCGAAAGCGCCAACCGCGCGAAGAGCGAGTTCCTGGCCAACATGAGCCACGAGATCCGCACGCCGATGAACGCCATCCTGGGGTTAACCCATTTACTGCGGCGCGACCAAGTCACCGCCGGCCAAGCCGACTGGCTGGGGAAGATCGATGGCGCGGCCCACCATCTGTTGTCCATCATCAACGATGTCCTCGATTTGTCGAAGATTGAGGCGGGCAAGTTGCGGCTGGAACAAAGCGATTTTTCGCTGGCCTCCGTGCTGGATCATGTCCGTTCCATGATCCTCGATGCGGCCCTGGCCAAAGGCTTGCGCGTGGAGGTGGACGGCGACGCGGTGCCGCCGTGGCTGCGCGGCGACGCCACGCGGCTGCGCCAAGCCCTGCTCAACTACGCGGCTAACGCCGTCAAGTTCACCGATCACGGCAGCATCACGTTGCGGGCGCGTTGGCTGGGCGAGATCGACGACGCGCTGCTGGTGCGCTTTGAGGTGCAGGACACCGGCATCGGCGTCGCCCCGGAGACCTTTCCGAAGCTGTTCGCCGCGTTTGAGCAGGCCGACGTCTCCACCACGCGGCAATACGGCGGCACTGGCCTGGGGCTGGCGATTACCCGCCATTTGGCGGAAATGATGGGGGGCGAGGCTGGCTTGGAAAGCGAACTAGGGCAGGGCAGCACCTTCTGGTTTACGGCGCGGCTGGGGCGGGGCCATGGTGCTATGCCGATGGCGCCGGTGCGCGCGCTGGACGCCGAAGCCGAACTGCGGCGGCATCATGCGGGCCGCCGGGTGCTGTTGGCGGAAGACAACCCCATCAACCGCGAAGTGGCCTTAGAGTTGCTGCATGCCGTGGGACTGGCGGTGGACACCGCCGCCGATGGGCAGGAGGCGGTGGCAAAGGCGCGGACAGGCGACTATGCGCTGGTGCTGATGGATGTGCAGATGCCAAATCTGGACGGCTTGGAAGCCACCCGCGCCATCCGTGCCCTGCCGGGTTGGTCGGCCACGCCGGTTCTGGCGATGACCGCCAACGCCTTCGAGGAGGATCGCCGCGCCTGCCTACAGGCTGGCATGGACGGCTTCGTCGCCAAGCCGGTGGACCCGCCCGCACTGTTCGAGACCTTGCTGCAATGGTTGCCGGACGCCGCTGCCACCGCGCCGCCGCCGACCCCCGCCCCGGCGGCGCCCACGGCGACCGCGTTCGCCATGCTGCCCGGCTTCGACGTGGAGCAGGGTTTGGCGGTGGCGCGCGGCCAAACAGACAAATACCTGCGCCTGCTTAGGCTGCTCATCGACGCGCATGCCGACGACATGACGCGGGTGCGCGCGCTGTTGCGGGATCAACAATTCGGCGACGCCCAACGGCTGGCGCACAATCTCAAAGGCGCGGCGGCGACGCTGGGCGCCAGCCCATTGGCGGGGCTGGCGGCGCGGCTGGAACTAGCGCTGCGGCGGCCGGGCGAGAATGGCCTGGTTTTAGATGGTTTGGTGGACGATCTGGACGCCGAACTCGCCAGCGTGGCGGCGGCGATTCTGGCCTTGCCCGAAGCGCCGGAGGCCCGCAGCGAGGCCGCCGATCCGGCCCGCTGGCAAGCCGTGCTGAATGAGTTGGAGCGCCTGCTGGCGCTCAGCGACACCGGCGCCGGCCAGCTTTGCGCAGACTCGGACGTGTTGCTGAGCGCCGCGTTGGGGGAGCGCTACGCTGAACTGCGGCGGCAGATCGAGTCCTTTGACTACGAGTCGGCCTTGTCCACCTTGCGCGCTGTGCGTGGAAGCTTAGGGAATCTCTGACTTAAGCCCCCTCTCCCCGTGGGGAGAGGGTTGGGGTGAGGGGTAAACTATTCGATTTTTAAGACCCTCCCCCTGCGAGGGGGAGAGGGCAAAGACTTAATTTCAGATCTTTGCTTAGTGGCAGACAAACGCGGTGGTGGCGGCCTCGGCCCCGTTGCTGGCCCGGCCGACGGCGCGGTGGGAGGCTTTCATCAAAGCAATGCGCAAGGCGCCGGTGAGGCTTGGCCCCATGCCGATGGAAACGGCCAAGGCGGGAACCAGGATCAAGGACGCGAAGGCTAGGCTAGTGCCCAGCAGCAAAGCTCCGGTTGGGTTCTGTGGTTCGATGACGGCGATTTGCTTGCTGGCCATGGACAACCTCGTAAGGGAAATGGGCGTTGATTGGGGAAATACGCCATTCACTAATCAAGGTTCGGGCCAAGTTCATAAAGCTATGAAATGCTAGCCTATTTTGTGCTGGGCCTTGGAAGGGGAGGGGGAGGGGCTGGGGCAATTGGCGTGTCCACTGCGGCATATGCCACACCGGGCGTCGATGATTGCCGCGCACACGCTGACTTCATGGCTGTCTACCCATGGTAAGTTTTTTGCAGGGTTCTACATTCGCGCAAAAAAACCTTCATATATGCTTCTTGAAACGCCTGCCGAGACTCCGTTTTGAAAACTCAAAAATCTCCCGCCAAACCCAGTCTTTCCAGCCGCCTGAAGGCGCTGGCCCGCCGCCTGCTGGCGTTTCTGTTCGTCCTGTCGGGCATCGGCCTGCTGGTCTACTTGGACGCCCGCCTGCGCGCCAACTCGGCGATGCCGGAGATGGGCGTGGACATGGGGCTGGGCCTGCTGTTCACCGTCGGCTTTTTGACCGGCTTCCATTGTGTCGGCATGTGCGGCGCCTTGGTGTTCAGCTACGCCGCCAAATCCACCGCCGGCGGCAAGCTACGCTTCGGTGGCCATTTGTTATACGGCTTGGGCAAGACAGTGTCCTACACCGTGATTGGCGCGGGCCTGGGGCTGGTCGGTTCGGTCATCGCCTTCACGCCTTGGGCGCGCGGCGTCGTCGGCATGGCGGCCGGCGTGTTTCTGGTGCTGTTCGGCCTGAGCCTGCTCAACGTCTGGCCGGGCCTGCGCAATTTCCGCATCAAGACGCCGCCGACGCTGCTGCGCTTCATCGGGGCGCAGTCCAGAAAATTCGGCCACCCCTTCGTCATCGGCCTGCTCAATGGCTTGATGATTATCTGCGGCCCCTTGCAGGCGATGTATGTGATGGCCGCAGGCACCGGCAGCGCCTTGGAGGGCGGCAAGCTGATGCTGGTGTTTGGCTTAGGGACGCTGCCGGTGATGCTCGGCTTCGGCCTGCTGACCAGCCTCGCCTCGGCCTCGCTGGCCCCGAAGATCACCCGCTTTTCCGGCGCCATCGTGCTGGCCTTGGGGGCGATCATGCTCAACCGCGGGCTGGTGCTGAGCGGCGTCGGCTACGACTTCACCACCGGCCTGGCTTGGGTGTCCACGCAATTGCGCGAGCGGCTCGGCGTGGACATGGGCGCGGACATCGCGCAGATGGGCGCGGGCTACCAGTCCATCGAAATGCATTTCAGCGAAGACAACAAAACCCCGCGCGAGATCATCCTGCAAAAAGGCGTGCCGGTGCGCTGGAAAATCCACAACGACGAAAAGCAGTCCTGCGTGACCGGCGTCGTCGTGCCCAAGCTCGGTCTTGACGTGCCGCTGAAAAAAGGCGAGCAGATCATCGAATTCACGCCGCAGCAGGAAGGGTTGATACC
>JBJSYU010000130.1:0-4155 GCA_046089945.1 Candidatus Methylumidiphilus sp. | reverse complement strand
CCCACCGCCCCCGGCTGGCCGTCAAACGGCGGGGCGGCCTCCGGCGGAAACTGCTGGCCGTCGCTGAAAAACACCAGCCGCGTGTCCGCCCCGCGCGCCGCCGCCTCGCGCAGGGCGGTGAACACGCCACGGGCAATGTGGCTGTCGGCGGCCCAAGCCATGCGCCAGTCGATATGCTCCAACACATCGGCCAACAGCGGCAAATGCCCGCAGACTTCCAGCGGCTCAAACAATATTTGGCTGTTGCGGGTGGTGAACAGCCCCAGCCCGGCCTCCGAGCCGCAGGGCAGCGCCTCCAACGCGGCGCGGATCGACGCCTTGGCGAAGCCCAGCCGGTCGGCCGGCAGGCCGTCTTGGTGGTAGTCGCGGGCGTTCATGCTTTGCGTGATATCGATAACGAACAGATAGCGGAACACCGGCCGGTCGATTGGCAAAGTCGGGCGGGCGAGGCACAACGCCAGCAGCGACGCGGCGGCAAACAGGCAAATAAAGCGCCAGCCCCAGGCCATTCGTCAAGTCCGCAGCACATCGACCACCGGCGGCGCGGTGTCCGGCAACACCTCCGCGCCTTGGTTGCGCGCCGTGGCGACCAGGAAATCCAGCCCGGCAAAGCGGCCGGCGGCCTGCCCGGCCAAGTCGGCGGCGCGTTCGGCGTCCGCAAACAGGCAAAAGCCGGTCGGCCCCCACGAAGTCTGCCCCAAGCCCACCGCCCCTTGCGCCTCCAGCCACGCCATCGCCGCCGCGACTTCCGAACTGGTGAAGCGCCCGCCTTGGGCCGGGGCGAAATGGTCGCCGACGCTGTTTTGCAACGCGGTGATGGCGTCGCCAAAGCCTTGGATATCGCCTTCGGCCAAGGCCGGCAAGGCTTGCATCAACAGCAAATGGCACAGCCTGGCGGTTTCGGCGACGGGGAACGGCGGCAAGGCAGCGAAGGCGTCCAACTCTTGCTTGCCGTGCAAGCCTTGGCCGCGCCGGTCGAACACCAACAGCAAGCGCCACGCCTCAGGAATAGCCATCCGCGAAATCAACGGCGGCGTGACCGTGTGGGTGCCGCGCCCGCCATCGACCACCAGCCCGCCTTGCTCGAACACCGCGATGCCGATGCCTGACCGCGCCCCGCGCTCAATGGCTTGGGCGATGTCGCGCACGCCCAAGTCCAGCCCATGGAAACGCGCCAAGCCCATGCCCACCGCCAATTCAAGCTGGGTGCCGGAGCCTAGGCCGATGTGTTCGGGGATGGCCTGATGGATGCGGATGGCCGTCCGGCCATCCGTGCCGTGGACTTCCGCAAACTTGCGGGCGGCTTTTTCGGCGCGTTCGGCGCACGGCCCGGCGACGCGCAAGGCGTCGGCGGCGGTGACGCTCAAGCGCGTGGCAATCTCGTTGACGCCGACGCCGATGCTGCCAAACCGCCGCCCCAAGCTCCCGCCCAAATCGATAAAGCCCATGTGCAGACGGGCCGGGGCAAAGACGCTGACGGAATATTGGCAATCGGGGAGTTGGACGGCGGGCATGGGGTGTTAAGGTTTAAGGCGGTTTAAGGCGGCGGGTTCGGCGGGGGCTAATCCTATCATTGAATCGCCCGCCGGTCATGGCGCGGCAGCGCTTCACGCCGACCAAACATAAGTCGCCAACGCCCCGCCCGGCAACACCACGGCGGCGGCTTGGCCTTGATATTCAATGGCGAAGGATTGGGCGTCGCCGCCGCCGCCGTTGCAGACGATCAGCGCGATTTGGCCCAAAGGCGTGAGAAAGGCGACGCCGCGCAATTCGCCCACATCATTGGAGGCGATGCGCAAGGCGCCGGGCGGGACGAAGCGGGCAGCGTGGGCGATCAGGTAATAGGCGACATTGCGCTCGATGAACCCGCCGCCCAAGGTCAACGCGCCGACGCAGGCCGACGCCCCGCCCGGCGTGTGCGGGCCGCAATCGGCGTCGGCGGCGAGGTTCCATTCCAACACCACGCCGCAGCCCTCGCGCATCGAACCAACCAGCACATGCAAGCCGTGCCAGCGCAAATCCGCGCCAAACGCGCCATCTTTGCCCACCCATTGCTCGGTGAACCAGAGTTTTTTGTCCGGGTGGGCGCTTTGGATTTTTGACAATATAGCGATATCGCCGCCGTACAAATGCCAAGCGGAACCTGCGACATATTCGCGGGCTTGCTTGTCTTCGAGTATCTGCAAGGCATAGTCCGGCACATCGCAATTATGATCCCAGCAGAATATCTCGGTATCCAATCCCGCCGCGCGTAAAGCCGGGCCTAAATGGTGTTGGATGAATTCCGCCTGCTCCGCCGCCGACATGAACATGCTCGGCTCATTGCTATCGTTCAGCGGCTCATTTTGCGGGGTCATCGCGTGTATGGGGATGCCATGGCGGCGCATGGCTTCAATATATCGGACAAAGTACTGCGCATACACCGCTTGGCATTCTGGCCGCAAGCTGCCGCCAATCCAACTTGGCGAGGTTTTCATCCAGCGCGGCGCCGACCAGGGCGTCGCCAAGATTTTCAAATCCGGCCTGATGGCGAGAATTTCACGCAGTATCGGCACGACCTCGGCGTCGCCTGCAAACAGGTCGAAATACGCCAGCTCCCAGTCTTCTTCCCCGGCGGGCCGCTCGTCATACGAAAACGGAAATTGGCTTAAATCCGAAGCGCCGATGCTCAGCCGCAGCACACTGGCGGCGACGCCGGCCGCGCCGAACAACTCACGCAGCACAGCCAAACGCTCAGGCGGCGGCAACTGCGACAACAGCCACGCACTGCCGCCGGTCAGGCAAAAGCCAAAGCCTTCGATGGTTTGGAAGGTTTGAACCGCGTCTACGGCGATGGCGGGCAAGGCCGGGCCGGGCGCGGCAAAGGCCACGGTCGGCTGCGGCTGCAACAGCGCGGCGCGGTCGCCGGTGGTCAGCCAAGCTTGCAGCAGGCGGGAAGTGTGCATCGCATAAACCTCATGCTAAAGCGGGCAAGTTGATCGTCGCCGCATTATTATTGAGCCTGCGCCGATTGCCACAGGCTGGGCCACTTTTGCAGCGCCACAGCGGGGAAATCGCGCATTGCTGCCAGCCCCCCCGCCCCGTATACTTTGCCATCCCAAAAACAACAAGGAAACCCCATAACAATGGCTAAAACATTCATTTTGCACATGTTCACCCCGGAAAAGAACCTCAGCCCGTTCGATGTGAACATGGCGGTGGACGCCGGCTGGGCGACGACCGTCCCCTACACCCAATTGGAGACCGGCGAAATTGCGGCGCTGGTGCAAGACACCATCTTTTCGCGCAGCCCCTCCGGCGTCCGCCACACCGGCATCTTCATCGGCGGGCGCGACGTGAAGACGGCGATGGACATGCTGCGCGCGGCGAGAAAAGCCATGGTGCCGCCGTTTGAAGTGTCGGTGTTCGCCGACCCCTCCGGCTCGTTCACCACCGCCGCCGCGATGGTCGCCATGGTCGAACAACAACTGAAGAAAAACGGCAGCAGTCTGGCCGGGGCCAATGTGCTGTGCCTAGGCGGCACCGGGCCGGTCGGCCAAATCGCCGCCGTGCTGGCCGCGCAGGCCGGGGCCCATGTGAAAATCATCGGCCGCCAGTTGGAGAAGGCGCAGGCGGTGGCCGCGCTGTGCAACAGCGAATACGGCGCCGGCAAGACCGCCATCAGCGGCGACGCCGACGCCAACAAGGCCGAACTGATGCAGACCGCCGACGTGGTGCTTGCCACCGCCGCCGCCGGCGTGCAAGTCTTAAGCGCCGAACTGGTCGCCGCCGCGCCTAGGCTGCAAGTCGCCGCCGACGTCAACGCCGTGCCGCCTTCCGGCATCGCCGGGCTGGACGCCTTCCACGCCGGCACGCCGATTGAAGGCTCGCCCAGCGGCGCAGTCGGCATCGGCGCATTGGCGATAGGCAACATCAAATACCAGACGCAGGGCGAACTGCTCGGCCGCATGACACAGTTGACCAACCGGGGCGACAAGCCCATCTATTTGCATTACGAGCAGGCTTTTGCGGCGGCGCGCGAGTTCGCCAAAAAGTCCTAGGCAATCTTCTAAATGTAAGCCCCCTCGCCCCTGCGGGGAGAGGAAACACAAGGCTTTATGGCGGCGGCCAGCCGCGTTGAACACACCCTGGGAGCGGCGGCGTCTCGCCGGCCAC
>JBJSYU010000129.1:0-6225 GCA_046089945.1 Candidatus Methylumidiphilus sp. | reverse complement strand
TTCGCCGATGCCGGCCCAGCCGCCTAAGCCTGACAGCACACCGATATACTGCTTCCCTTGATATGTCCATGTGCTGACATTGCCGACAATACCGGAGGCAGTTTTGAATTTGTACAATTCCGCGCCGGTATGGGCATCGCGGACTTTCAGATACCCTTCCAAGGTGCCGTAAATCACCACATCGCCGCCGGTGGCGACTAAACCGCCCCACAGCGAAAACGGCTCGTCTATCGCCCAGGCGATTGTGCCGGTGGCCGGGTTCCAGGCGGTGAACGATCCCATGTTCGGACTTGCCAGTTTCTCCCCGGTCTTCTCATCGACCAGCGCAACACCGGTTTTCGGATTCAGCAGGTAGGTTTTCTCGCCGGTCTTGACATCTTTGCCCGCTGGGAAGATATTCAAAGTTGCCCCGACATACGGCTCGCCGGCTTTATATTCGACTTGGAATGGCTCATAACTCATGCAGGTGTGGTTGCCGGGGATATACACCAGCTTTGTCCGTGGCGACCACGCCACCGGCGGCTGGTTTTTTGCACCCATCGCCGAGGGGCAGATCAAATCATCGTCCGCCGTGCCGGGCTGCTTGTCCGGGCCTGCGCCTTGTGCGAACTCTTCGCCGCCGGACTGTGTCGAATAGCGCGTATCGACCTGCGGCCGGCCGGTTTTCATATCCACCCGCGTGGCCCAATTCACCGCCTTGTCGAATTTCTCCGCGACCAGCAATTCCCCGGTTTCCCGATCCAAGGTATAACCAAAACCGTTGCGGTCGAAATGCGTCAATAATTTGCTGTGTTCCTTGCCGTCTTTGTCGCGCATCGGCAGGTCAATTAAGGCCATTTCGTTGATGCCGTCAAAATCCCATTCGTCATGCGGCGTCATTTGATACACCCACCGCGCCGCGCCAGTGTCGGCGTCACGCGCCCAAATCGTCATCGACCATTTATTGTCGCCGGGCCGTTGCACCGGGTTCCACGTGGACGGATTGCCAGAACCGTAATACACTAAATTCAACTTCGGGTCATAACTATACCAGCCCCAGGTCGTGCCACCGCCGATTTTCCATTGGTCGCCCTGCCAGGTTTTCAGCGAGGAATCTTTGCCGACCGGGGCCATTTTGCCGTCCGTCCAAGTTTGGGTTTTATCCGGGTCGATTTTCATCTCCGCATCCGGGCCGGTGCTGTAGGCTTTCCAGGCTAGGCTACCGTCTTTGATGTTATAGGCGGCGAGGAATCCGCGCACACCGTATTCGCCGCCGGAAATGCCGGTGATAACCTTATCTTTGACCACCAGCGGCGCGTTGGTGTTGGTTTCGCCGCGTTTCGTGTCGCCGTTTTGCGCCTTCCAAACGGTGCGGTTGGCGGACTTGGACGCGCCGCCTTTGGCTTTCGCCAGCACGGCGTCGGAGGAAAACGCATCCAGTGCGATCAGCGTCGCATCACCCTGTGCCAAAAACAGCTTGCCGTCGCCATACGCCAAACCCCGGTTGACCACGTCGCAACACATCACGCCGATGACTTGGGTCATATCGACGCCTTTGTCCGGGGCATATTGGTATTCCCACAACACAGTCTGCGTGTCTTGGTCTAGCGCATAAACCCGGTGCGGAAAGCCGGAATGGATGAAGATGATGGATTTTTCAACTTCTTTGATTGCACCGTCGGCGTCTAGGTATTTCCACTGGCCTTTCAGCACCAACGGCCCGCCTTCATGGCCGCGCAGCATGCCAGTGGAAAACGTCCACACCGGCCGCAAATTTTTGGCGGTGTCCTGGTTAATCTGGGATAATGGCGAATATCGCGAACCGGCATAGTCGCCGCCCCAGCTTGCCCAGTTGCCGGGGTCTTGCATCAGTTTTTCGAGTTCAGGATTGGCATAAGCCGTACTGGCGGCAAGCGCTAGGCAAAAAGCGGGGATCGATGGACGCATGAGGTCAGTCTCCTGCTAAAGTCTATTGGGTGTGGCGGTTGGCGGCGGAGGCCAAAGCGTGGCGCCATTATCCGTCCGTGACGGTAAAACACTATCCGGCAAACACCTTACAACCGACTAGGGCAAATCCCCTAGAGACGATTGCAAGCCTTTCCTATACACTCATATCCCATGCACGACCCTAAATTCCTACGCTTTTCCCACGCGCTGTTAGCCTTTGGCTTGTTGCTGTCGCTGGCTGCTGGCTATGCGATGGAGCGGTTTTGGCAGGAAAAACTGCTGCGCGCTTTCCAGGCCCGTTCCGCCGATTTGTTCGAGCTGGCCGAGCAGCGGCTCACCGAATACGAAACCAAGCTGAAAACGGTGTACAGCCATTACGAGGCCAACCGGATTTTGGCGAAAGGCGGTTTAGGGCAGTATCTCAAACGCCTGCGCCTACAAAATTACCCAGGGCTTTTGCAATTGGATTTAGTCAGCCAAACCAGTGCGTGGTCGGCGGCGAATCCGCCGTTTGGTGAGGAATGGGCGTGGTTGTCGGTGCCTGCGCACACCCAAGACGCGCCGGTTTTGCTGTGGCATGTGCCGCTGTATCCGGTCGGCGCCGCCAATTACGATAATCCCAGCGAGGCGGTGGAAACCCGTTTCGATCTAGCGCAGTTGTTTGGCGATTTGTTCCAGAAAATCCGCCTAGGCGAGTTGCAGGCGCAAGTCTATGTCGAGGGCGACTATATTGCCGGGCGCTTCAATCGGTACGCCCCGGCCTATGCCACGGCCGGCGCCGATCCGGCCGCGGCCGGCGAATTTTGGGCTGAGCAGACGCTGCCGTTCGCAGCCACTGTGCTGCGGCTGCGGCTGTATGCGCCGCCTGCGGCGTGGCTGGCGCACGGGCCGGGGTTGGCCGTCGCCGCATTGGGCGGTTTGCTCAACCTGCTGCTGATCCGCGTGCTGCGCAACCACCACGCCCGGCTGCTGCAAGCCCACGAACGCGCCGTGGCGCTGTACGAGCGCGGCGAGGCGGTGGCGTTCATCGCCCACGAGTTGCCGCAGCCTTTGACCGGCGTCATCGGCTGCGTGGAAGGCTCGCTGGCGCGGCTGAAGGCCGGCCAGGCGCCGCCGGAAATTCTGCTGCGCGACTTGGAGCAGGCCCGCGCCAGCGCGATGCGCGCCCATGCCTTCCTCAGCGACATCAACACCCATCTGCGCCAAGGCCAGCCGGCCGACGCGCTGGCCCCGCTGGCCGTCGCCCACCTGTTGCGCGATGTCGCCGCGCTGGCCCGGCTAGACCCGCGCATGCGTGGCATCGCGCTGCACGTCGGCGACTGCGGGGCGGAACTGCGGGTGATGGCAAGCGCGATTGCGTTGGAGATGGTGCTGCTGAATCTGCTGCGCAACGCGGCGGAGGCGATCAGCGACGCCGACCAAGGCGGCGCGATCAGCTTGGCGGCGGCGACGGAAGACGGTCAACTGGTGCTGCGGGTCAGCGACGACGGGCCGGGCTTGGCGCGGCCGGAGGTTCTGTTCCAGCCGTTCAAAAGCGGCAAGGCGTATGGCGCGGGCTTAGGCTTGGTGTGCTGCCAATGGCAGGTGGAACGGCGTTTCGGCGGCACGCTCAGCGGCGCGAACCGCCCGCAGGG
Organism: Candidatus Methylumidiphilus sp.; assembly: GCA_046089945.1. GTDB lineage: Bacteria > Pseudomonadota > Gammaproteobacteria > Methylococcales > Methylococcaceae > Methylumidiphilus. Next base: position 2,665 of record JBJSYU010000129.1, on the reverse strand, counting down.
CGGCGCTTGTTTCACCATCACTTTGCCGCTGTGGGCAGGTTGACGCGGCGGCGGTCAACACAGCTTGCCCGCCGCGCCCAGTAGTTCCAGCAAGATGTCGCGCTGGCGCAACGCTGCCGCCCTGGCGTTCAAGCCGTGCAAATCCAGCTTTTCGCGCACACTGTCGCAATAGACGCCGATGGTTTTTTCGTCGCGGTCAAACTCGCGGGCGATTTCCTTATTGGCCGCGCCGCAAGCGGCCATGCGGGCGAACACCTGCGCCTCGCGGTGGGTCAAGGACGCCAGCTGGCGCAGGCGCTGCGGCGGCAGTTTCGGAGCGGCGTCTTCCAGCAGCCGCTTCCATTCCGCCTGCGTCAACGCGCCCACCCAAGCCATCAGCCGAGGCAGGCTTTCCAGCCATTGCGGCACGGAAACGGGGCGGGGCGCGGACTGCCGGGCTTGCGCTTGGCGCAGCACCGCGTCGAGCTGCGAAGGCAGCACGGGCTTGGGCAGATAGTCCATCACGCCAAGCTGGCCGGCCTGCAAGGCCGTCGGAATGTCGCCGCGCTCGGTCATCATCACCACCGCCGGGGCGGACAGGCCCAGCGGGGCGAGTTGGCGCAACAACTCCAAGCCGTTCATGCGCTGGCGCAGCCACAAGTCCAGCAACACACACAAATAGCCGCAAGGGTCAGCTTCGGCCAAAAAATCCTCCGCTGACGTGAACAACTCCACCGCATAGCCTTGCGCCTCCAACAATGAGCGCAGGCCAAAGCGGACGGATTCTTCGTCGTCGATCACGGCGACACGCGGCGGCGGGGTTGAATGGGCTGGCATGGTTTCTCCGGGGTTAATTTAAGCGCTGCGCAAACAGTGGCATGGCTTAAATCTTAGCAACAGAAAAACCTGTGCGGCGCCACAGGCTTATTGCGCCGCACAGCGCGGCCGCGTGCAAAGCAGAGTCAGTTTGCGGGCATCCAAAAAGTTGATGATGCGGTTTTTGTCCAGATTCTTAGAATCGTTCGGCCCGGAGGCGGGCCGGTTTTTCGCGGCGATCACCCGATTCAAATCCTGCTGATCGACATCGCGGTCGCCGTCCACCGCCGGGCGGACGGGTTTTGTCCATACACATGCACACTAGTGGGATGCTCCGCTAAATCGAAGAAAGGCGCTATCCCGGTAAACTGTTTTGGGAGCGGTTTGTCGCCGATGTGGGCGCGGATGCGGCGCGGGCTAACCGGCATCCTTTGCTCGCCGGTTTCACCTGCCCGGATGGTTCGCATTTGGATGCGGGCGATAGGGCAAGATTCACTCGCGCGCTGGCCCGGTGGCTTAATTTAGGCGCCCATGCGCTCGGCGGCGGCTAGGCCGGGGACAAAAATGCCGCCGGGCGCATTATGCGCTGGCGTCAAAGTGCTGCTCCAAATAGGCCCGCCTGAAATCAAAAATCGCCCGCAAGCGGGCGCGGACGAACAGGGCGTGGACGATTTGGCCGGCCCAGCCCCAGGGCATCACATAATGCACGGTGTCTTCCATTTCGACGCCGCCCTCGACGGCGCGGAAGCGGTGCAAATGGTGCCAGAAGCGGAACGGGCCGATGCGCTGCTCATCGACGAATTGGCGCAGGCGCTCGACGTGCTTGATTTCGGTGACCCAGCTCATCGGCACGCCGGCCACGGCGGCGATGCGGTAGGTGATGATCAGGCCGTTGTAGATGTCGTCGGGGACGTCCGAGGTGATGTGGAAATTGAGGAAGCCGGGGGTGATTTGCTCCAGGTTGCGCGGCGTGGAGAAGAACGGCCAAGCTTCTTCCAGCGTGATGGGCAGGGTTTGGCGGCGGTGCAGGGTGTATATTTTCATGGCGTTTCGATGGGTTGGGGCGAACGGATGGGCTGTTTGGCGTTCCAAGCCACGTTAGGTTCAACACTTAAACCGAATTAGAAAGAGGTGAATTTTATGGAAACATCTGAATTGACGGTTTTGTTCGACGGCGGTTGTCCGCTGTGCAGCCGCGAGATTGCGCATTACCGCAAACTGGCCAGCCTGCGCCCGGTGGCGTGGCTGGATGTCGCGGCGATTGACGGCAACCCTGAGGCGTTTGGCGTCAGCCGCGGGGACGCGCTGGCGCAGTTCCATGTGCGCGACGCGGACGGGCGCTGGCATGTCGGCGCGGACGGTTTTGTGCTGCTGTGGCAGGCCTTGCCGTATTACCGCTGGCTGGCTTGGGTTTGCCTGAAGCTGCATCTGTTGCCGCTGCTGCGGCGGCTGTACGGGCCGTTCGCGCGCTGGCATTACCGGCGGCGCTGCGCGGCGGGCGTGTGCGGCTGAGGCTTTGGCTTATTTGTTTTTGCGGCGGTCTTTTTCGTCTTCGACAAAGGTGTGCAGCCGCTCGTCGATGATGGCGTTGAGGTAGAAGTTGTCGCCGGCGAGTTTGCGGGCCAGGCGCAAGTGCATGATCGCGGTGCGGTTCTGGCCGTCGGCGTAATAGGCTTCGGCCAAGTAGCGGTGGGATTCGGCCTCGTCGCCCAATTGGCTGTAGGCTTGCGCCAGCGATTCGTAGGTTTCCGGGGTGACGACGCCGTGGATCATGTCTTCCAGCAGGCGACGCGCCGGTTCGGCCTTTTGCGTGGCCAGCAGCGCGTCAATGTAGTTTTGTTTGATCGCGGTGTTGTCGGGGAAGCGCTCG
>JBJSYU010000128.1:0-9565 GCA_046089945.1 Candidatus Methylumidiphilus sp. | reverse complement strand
GATTCTCGTTGGAGGCCAACTTGACGATCTGGGACAGGCCCAATTCCCGCTGCAACTCGCCGATGGGCTTGCCGGGCAGGTAAGGGGTCAGTGTGCGGACGCCGGGGGCGGCGAGTAATTCTGCTTGCATGATACGGGTCAGTTTTAAACAATGTGCAAAATGCTTCGTTTGACTTTGCCGCCGACACTTTCAGCGAGCCGCCAATTGGAATTGTCGTTCATGGTGATCCAGCGGCGCTCCTCGCTGCGGTAAAACCAATCCTTGTCGTTTTGGTAAAACACCTGGGCGTCGCGGGTTTCCAAAATGTTCAGGATTTCATTCGAATGCGAGCGTATTTCGCTAAAGTCCGTGGTCGCCTTCTGCCCCATCTCGCTGTACAGCCGGTTTAACTCCAACAACAAATCGTTGGTGTCCTTCGCCAAAGGCGACACATTCAGGCCAATTTTCTTGGCTTCTTCCATGAGTACCGGATACCCATGCGAGGGGTATTTCGAGTTGAGCGTGTCCGCAATCCGCGACACGATTTCCGCATCCTTAATATGGTGGGACAACAACTCTTCGCACAACATGATGGACAAAGATTCCGCCCGATCCACCGCGCCGATGACCAAAGGATGGACATACTCAAACAGGGATTTGTAAGGATTGGAAGTGTGGTCGTCAGTGTTTTTCCGCCACAGCTTCACCACCCGGTTCAATTCATCCAAGCTCACCGACACCCGGTCATTATCCCGATCCACCGGCGACAAATCATGGGTCAGTGAAGTGTCCACGGCGCTCAAAAACGCCATCGGCCCCATCTGAATCTCATCCGTCCCTATCGCCATCATCGTCGCCGCCGACGAACACTCCAGCGGCACTAGGCTGACAATGCGTTTGCAGTATTTGCGGATCAAGTTAATAATGCGCAGCGACGCCTTGCCATTGCCGCCGTCGCTTTTGATGAACAGATAGAGCTTGTCGGTGTAGCCAATGCGACCAAGCAACTCGTAAAAAGCCACGACATCATTGTCGCAAATCGAGCCGCGCCGACTATTCCAGTAAATCAACATCGGCGCGTCCAATTGGCTTTCCAGCTTGGCGATCAATTTCTGGGTTTTGCCAAAGAGCTGCGGCGGCTGTTTGATGACAATTTCTTCACTCATGCCTTTTCCTTCATTCAAACCGAACGTGGGTATGAACCCAATATTTTCAGCAGCGTCACATCTTTCGCCACTTCCCGCAACGCCTCGGCCAATTCGCCGTCCTCACGGTGGCCTTCCACGTCGATGAAAAACACATAATCCCACAACTCCCGCCGCGACGGCCGCGATTCGATTTTACTCATGCTGATGCCATGGCGGGCAAACGGCTCCAGCGTCGAATATAACGCGCCCGGCGAATTGCGCGTGGCGACCAGCAGCGAGGTCTTGTCACTGCCGGTTCGCCCGACCGGCAGTCGGCCAATCACCAAAAAGCGCGTGGTATTGTCCGGCTCATCTTCAATATTGCGCTCCAAAATATTCAAGCCGTACAGCCCCGCCGCCACCTCGCCGGCTATCGCCGCGCTGTCGGCATCCATCGACGCCAAGCGGGCGGCTTCGGCATTGCTGCTGACGCCGATGCGCTCGGCATGCGGCAGGGAACGATCCAGCCATTGCCGGCACTGCGCCAAGGACTGCTGATGCGAAAACACCCGCTGCACCCGCTGCAACGCCTGCCCGCTGCTCATCAAATTGTGGTGGATGCGCAGCGCCACCTCGCCGGCGATCAACAGCGGCGAGCGCAGGAAACTGTCCAGCGTGTGGGTAATGACGCCCTCCGTGGAGTTTTCCACCGGCACCACGCCAAACTGGCAGGCGCCGCCCTCGACGGCACGGAAAATCTCACCGATGGCGACATACGGCTGCGCCTCGATGGCATGGCCGAAATGCTTATACGCCGCCTGCTGCGCGAACGTGCCGGCCGGCCCTAAAAACGCCACATTCAGCGGCTTTTCCAAGGCCAGACAGGCGGACATGACCTCGCGGAAAAAGCGCACCACCGTATCATTCGACAGCGGCCCCGGATTGCCGGCGGCAATCCGGCGCAATACCTGCACCTCGCGCTCCGGCCGGTAAAACGTCTCCACCTCGCCTTGCGCCTGTTTAGTTTCCGCCACCTTTAGCGCACACGCCGCGCGCTGATTAAGCAGGGCGAGAATCTGATCGTCAATGCCGTCGATTTGTCGGCGCAGTTCGGCCAAGGCCGGATCGATGCTTAGCCGATGCTCGTGTTGTTCCATAAAATCCCACCCTGCTGTAATCAAGCTATTGTGTTTAGATAACCCGTGCCGACAATACGCCATTGATGGCAAGAATCCGCTCCAAGGTCTCCGCCGGCACTCGGTCGCCCAAATCGACCAAGGTATAAGCGTACTCGCCGCGTGACTTGTTCAGCAAGTCAATAATATTCAAGTTCGCCTCGCCCAACGCGCTGGAAATCTGGCTGACCATATTCGGCACATTGGCATTCGCCACGCACAGACGGGCCACCGTGTCCTCGGTGCGGGGAATATAGGCTTCGGGAAAATTGACCGCATTGCGGATCGTGCCGTTTTCCAGATAATCCCGAATTTGGTCGGCCACCATCACCGCGCAATTATCTTCCGCCTCTTCGGTAGACGCGCCCAAATGTGGCAGCAGGATAACCCCCTTCTGCCCCAACAAGGTCGAAGACGGGAAATCGCTGACATAGGTGCGCAGCTTGCCGCCCGCCAAAGCCGCCACCGCCGCCGCGTCATCGACAATGCCATCGCGGGAAAAATTCAGCAACACCGCCGTTTTTTTCATCAAGCCAATACGCGCCGCGCTAATCAAATTGCGGGTATGGTCGTTCAGTGGCACATGCAAGGTCAGATAATCCACTTTGCCGACCAAATCATCCACGCCATGGGCTTTTTCCACCGACGAAGACAATTGCCACGCGCTGTCCACCGTCATGGCCGGGTCAAAGCCGACTACGCGCATACCCAGCGCAATCGCCGCGTTGGCGACTTTCACGCCAATGGCGCCCAAGCCAATCACGCCCAACGTTTTACCGGCCAGTTCCGTGCCGGCAAAATCTTTTTTACCCTTTTCCACAGCGACGTTGATCTCCTCATCCGTGCCGCTCTGCTGGCGGGCAAAATCCCACGCTGGGCAAATATGGCGGCTGGCCAACAACAGCGCGGCGATAGCCAATTCCGTCACCGCGTTGGAATTCGCCCCCGGCGCGTTGAACACCGGAATGCCTTTTTTGGAATACTCCGCGACCGGAATATTATTCACCCCGGCCCCGGCGCGGCCCACACACTTTACCGAATCAGGGATGGCGACGCCGTGCAGCTTGAACGAACGCAGCAAAATGGCGTCAGGCCGCTGGATTTCCGAGGCGACTTCATACTTGTCGCGGGGCAGGCGCTCTAAGCCCGCCGTGGAGATATTATTGTAAGTCAGTACCTTAAACATAAGTTATTCGGGTTCTCTGTATATTGCCCCTCTCCTTGAGGGAGAGGGGTTGGGGTGAGGGTGGGATTTTAAGCGTATTTGCGCTCGAATTCCGCCATGAACGCAATCAGCGCATCCACGCCGGCCTGCGGCATCGCATTGTAAATGCTGGCGCGCATGCCGCCGACCGAACGATGGCCGTCCAGCGTCACCAAACCGGCGGCTTTCGCCTCGCTGGAGAAAGTCTTTTCCAAATCGGCATTCGCCAAACGGAACGGCACATTCATCCACGAACGGTACGCCGGATCGACCGGGTTGGAATAAAACGGCGAGGCATCAATCGCGGCATACAGCTTTTCCGCCTTCGTGCGGTTGTGCTGTTCCATCGCCGCCAAACCGCCCTGCTCTTTCACCCATTCCAGCGTCAGGCCCAACAGATACCAGTTATACGTCGCCGGCGTGTTCAGCATCGAACCATTGTCCGCCTGCTGCTTATAATCAAACACCGACGGCGTACCTTTCACGGTCTGGCCGATCAAATCCTCGCGCACAATCACCACCGCAATGCCCGACGGCCCCATATTCTTCTGCGCCCCGGCATAAATCAAACCAAAGCGGCTGACATCAATCGGGCGGGACAGAATATCGGAAGACATATCGCACACCAACGGCAAACCGCCGTCATCGGGAATATCCTTGAACTCCAAACCGTTGATGGTTTCATTTGAGGTGTAGTGCAGATAAGCCGCATCAGGATCGACCACCCATTCCGAACGCGGCGCAATCGTCGTGAAACCATTCTCCTTGGAACTCGTGGCGATTTTCACCTCCGCATACAGCTTAGCCTCCGCTATCGCCTTGCCCGACCAAATGCCGGTGTTGGCATACACGGCGGAGGTTTTGCCGCGCAGCAAATTCATCGGCACACCGGCAAACTGCCCGAACGCCCCGCTCTGCACAAACAGCACCTTATAATTCGCCGGCACCGCCAGCAACTCGCGCAAATCCGCCTCAGTCTTCTCGGCGATGCCGACATACTCCTTGCTGCGATGGCTCATTTCCATCACCGACATCCCGGTGCCATGCCAATCCAGCATTTCCGCCTGGGCGCGCAGCAAAACCGCTTCCGGCAACGTCGAAGGGCCGGCGCTAAAGTTGTAGACTCTGGACATTGAAACCTCTTTAGGGGTTGAGTTAAAAACTATATTTCGTTCCCATATCCCTGTGCAGGGATACAGCTTGCAGCGCCATGTGCTGCACTTTAATGCTTATAATAGGGTAAAGATTTCTCATATTCGTCATGGCTACCAATCCAAAACCATGTCACGGTGTCATCCTCCATAATGCCTAAAGCCCGATAGCCCAGTGTAATTCTTGCTGACCAGACACTTTCTTGTTTATTGACGCATTTAAAGTGAAGCGACGGGTGAAATGGATTTTCTGACCACAGACGGTAGGATTTTCTGGCAGATTGCCTAAGTTCTTGGCTAAGCTTTTTGTAGGCATCCCAAAACGATGGCAGTGTTTGCGACTTCATAACTCGTCGAAATTCATTGGCCGAGCTTTGCCGTCAGCAATTTCCTGCTTTGCTTGTCGCGCCATGGCAATCAACTTGGATTCCGTTGACTTAAACAACCCGTCCCAAAGAATCTCGTCCTGTACTTCGGCAATATGATTTTTTAGATATTCTGCCGCTTCGGTTTGCGCCGATTCAGGCAAAGACTCTAGCATTTTGACAACACTGGCTATGGTTTCGGATGACATTTGAACACCCCCTTACAGAATTGAACAAGAAGCATATTTCATTTAGGCAAAATTTTCAGCATTCTCGCCTTGACTTTGAATCTACTTCAACGGATCAGCATCGACACGAACCGCAACGATAGATTTATCTGTTGAAGGTAGTCGTAGCTTTGCCTTCGCAAAAAAGTCTTCTGTTAATAGCGGTATATCAGAAGTGTCAATATCCTCGTCGGACATCGCATCTATGCTATACCAATCGGTATTTGAGATGTTGCTCATAGTTTTTTCGCCCATGTTCGTTGATTTCAATAGCAAACAAGCGGGGTTCGACTATGCTGCGTGACTCAGTCGAGGAGCCGTAGGAATAGATTCACCGCTCTCAAGATAATCAGCCTTCATCATATCCCAAACGATTTGCAACTCCCGCACAGCTATTTCTGGTGAACCAGCAAACGCCGATATTTCCGGCATCTCCATAAAATGCGCCAGCCAATGCTCGCCGTCAAAATACAAATTCAATGTGAAGCCGTCGAAGCGTTCGTCTTTCATTGCTCTTGCCCCAATCTATGCAAAAACTGCTTAACTTGATAGTCCTTGGCTTTGCCATTATCGCCACGCTGGATAGGCAGGCGAAAACCTTGAGGCGAATACCAAAGCTCATGACTACCCGATTGTCTGCGCTTTTCCCAATCCGCTTGGCTAAGAAGTGTTTGGAACTCAGCAAAGCTCAACCCTGCTGGGTTGTTAAAGGCTTGGTCGAGTAGCTTATCCCGTTTGGTCATGATAAAACCAGAGTTTTTGGAAGCGTGAGTGATTCAACTCCTGCATCGCAAGTGAATACTCGCGGATAGCATCCATAATATTTTCCAAGGCTTCCTGTTTGGTCAAGCCTTGAGAATGGCATCCCGGCAAACTAGGTATCGATACAGCAAAACCTTCTTCCGATTGTTCGAAAACGACTTGGTATTTCATCGCTTTACCTTGCTGTGGTATTTAGATTTTTCATCTTGGCTTTGAAAAAATTCCAACCAGTAGCGCATCAATCTCGAACGATGCGCTTCGTACCTCAGCGCATACTACGGCCCTTTGCCAGACTTTCCATGTTTATCTATAAGCTTCTGGGCCATTGCCTGAATTTTAGTCGAACGATTGTCAATTAGTTCAACGAGTGCATGCTCAAGAATTTGTAAAGCATCTAGTAACTCGTCTCTAGTTACTTTTCGCTCATGACTTCCAGTGTTTCCCAGCCATTTCAACGCCATCAGTTCATCTTTCATTGCAGCGTTTTGCTCTGCAAAACGCGTCAGACGCGCACTAAGGGAAAGATCATACTTTTTTATTTGTATCTTGTCTAGGGATATTAAAATGATCCATAAGATACTCAAGAGAAACCCGAATCCTGCCTGCGCAAGCATCACGGTGTACCCAAAAAATTGAAAATGCTGCGCGTAATTTTTCTTTGATATTTTTTGGACAAGACTTTGGAAATTCAATAATATCAGGCATTGGATTGCAAACTAATGGCATAAAGTATTCAACATATTCAGGTTCGCCATCAGCGTTTGACTCCAAATCCACCCCACCGTTGCCAGAAATTGCAACACGCTGTTTGCAGTTTGGATTTTTGCATTCCGCCCATGCCGTAAAAATATAACTAATGTCATGATAATTGAATTCATCGCCCAATCTAAAGCGGCTGTCTTTAGATTCGACCGTTTCGTGATGGACAAGTGAATTTTTAACAATGCCCAAGCGGCTTTGGCAAACTGGGCAAAGCCATTCGGGACATGACCGCTTATGAATTAGTTGCGTCCAAAGTTTGCGATTCATGTTTATTAAGCCTTACATATTAGATAGCCCGGTAGGGTTGGCAAACGGCTCTATCGTTTGCCCACGCGTATTAAACCACGCTAAGCGAGCCAAAAAAGCTTGCCCGCCCGCAACGCTTTGTCGCCAAGCAAATGCGCCATCTTTGCCTGGATTGAAGAATTGAAAATACCCTAAAATGCCTTTGCCAAACCCGCTTGCCTTAGCACTGCATTGGCGGTATGGCGGGACTTGATTTTATTATCCACAACAAAAGGCTTTCCATTGATCGGGCTATACCAGATTTCATGGTCACCCTTTCCTGCGCGTATAAAATAGCAACCGGCACGTTGTAAAAGCTGTTTGAGTTCTGGCGTGAAACTGTCCACTTAGTTCCGTCTCGCCACATCGACGCAGTCGGTATGTAGATGGAAGGGTATTTCCGATGTCACAGGATGTCCGGTAATTTCCAGCAATTCCGGGATCATAAGGCGAAGTTTGCCTAACAGTAGTTCCACCGTTTCAGCTTCCGTGGCAAGTCCCTGCACGTCATCACTAGTGGCAACCCAAACTTTAGCGTCTTCATCCCAAAACGCAGTTACATGATAATCGTTCATAACAACATGCCTACAATTGTCCACTAGCAAAAAATTTAGCTTTGATGTCATCCCATGTCCGACCTAGGCTGGGATTCGCGTGGTATGAATCAAGTCTTGTATTGAGGGTATGAGATTGCTGTTCGGTCAAATCAGGATATTGCTCTTGCGCCATGATGCTATCCCATATCTCCTCGACAATACGAATTTTCTCGGAAACGCTAAGCCGTTTGATTTCGTCAATTGTGGATTGGGTGATGCTCATGCTACTTTCTTCTTGCTAAAAACATGAATCCGCTTCACACTTGAATCAGCATATTGCCGTCAAATCAACGCATCCAAACCCTTACGGTCTAATAGATTAAGCAGCTTGAGCGATGGCCCGCTAGGGTGTTTTTTGCCGACTTCCCATTGTCGCACGGTGGCGAGGCTGGCGTTTAACACTGACGCTAGGACTGCTTGGCTGAGTTTGTAGCGCTCCCGCAGGGCGCGAATATTGTCGCTAGAGTAAACGGGTACAGGCTCTAGGCAAAGAGCGTCGTATGCGCTCATCCGTTCCTTGTCGATAAAACCACCCTCATAAAGATCGTGGGCAGTTTCATGCGCTTCCGCCAAGATTCGGCTCGATTTAGTTTGAGAGGCCATGGCATATCTCCATTTTCAATACAGCCACGCAGCGCACTTGGTCAGTCAACGGTTTTTTGTTTATCCAACGGACAAATGCACGGGTTTTAAATACTCTCCGGGCGCTCCATTGGTTTCCAGATTAGCAAGATGCTTAAACCGACTAGATAAAACCGACTTTCGCTGAATCAACTTTGTAGAAACCGGCTAGTTCGCCATCCCTGGACGCTGGATTCCGGCTCCCGGCCGGAATGACGGAGATTTTTTCGGCATTGGCTGAAACATCTTGCTAAATCTAGCGCCGCATCAAACATCTTCTGCCTCATCCCCCGCATTTTCAGCCTCGGCGACTTCCCCCTCCCCCTCCGGCAAACACGCAATCCGATCCACCCCAACGACTTTTTCGCCTTCGCTGAGCCGAATCAGGGTGCCGGCGTCGGTGATGAGCATGATTTCGTCGGTGTCTTCGACCAGGGTGGCGGCGACGACGGCGCCGTTGCGGGCGGAGGTTTGGATGCTGATGACGCCTTGGCCGCCACGGTTGTGGCGGGGGAATTCGGCCAGCGGGGTGCGTTTGCCGTAGCCGTTTTCGGTGATGTTCAGCACGGTGCCTTCGCTGGCGATAATCAGGGCGATGACTTTTTGGCCCTCGCGCAGGCTCATGCCGCGCACGCCCATCGCGGTGCGGCCCATCGAGCGCACGTCGCTTTCGCTGAAGCACACCGCCTTGCCGTCGCTGGAGAACAGCATGACATCCTGCTGGCCGTTGGTGATAGCGACGTTGACGAGGCGGTCGTCTTCGCGCAGTTCGATGGCGATGATGCCGGACGGGCGCGGGCGGGCGAATTCGGCCAGCGGCATTTTTTTCACCGTCGCCGAGGCGGTCGCCATGAAGATGTAGTGGTCTTCGTCAAACTCGCGCACCGGCAAAATGGCGTTGATGCGCTCGCCTTCGACCAGGGGCAGCAGGTTGACGAACGGGCGGCCGCGGGCGGCGCGGCTGGCGACCGGCAGTTCGTAGACTTTCAGCCAGTACACGCGGCCGGTGCTGGAGAAGCACAGGATGGTGTCGTGGGTGTTGGTGACGATGAGCTTTTCGATGTAGTCCTCTTCCTTGGTGGACGCCGCCTGCTTGCCGCGCCCGCCACGGCGCTGGGCGCGGTAGTCGGCCAAGGGCTGCGACTTGACATAGCCGCCGTGCGACACGGTGACGACCATGTCTTCGACGGTGATGAGGTCGGCGGCGGAAAGGTCGAGGCGGTCTTGGATGATTTCCGTGCGCCTTTTGTCGCCGAACTGTTCGCGCACGGCCAGCAGTTCGTCGCGGATGACTTCCATCAGCCGGGTGT
>JBJSYU010000127.1:0-3176 GCA_046089945.1 Candidatus Methylumidiphilus sp. | reverse complement strand
GCGGCGCAGGCGGCGGGGTTTGCACGACGGCGGGCGGAGCCTCCACCACTGGCTTCAGCGGCATGACTTCGACGGCCTGCGGCTTTTGCGCCAGCAGGCCCAGCACGAAACTGCCGTTGGCCGGATGGCCGGTGTAATTGGAACGCCACGACTGCAACGCCGCCGCCCGGCTGGCCGCCGGGGAACGGGCGGCGATCACCAGCGCCAGCCAGCCGCGCAAGGTGCCTTGCTGCGCCTTCGCCTGTTGATCGGCCAGATTGGCATTGGGCAGGCGGTTGAGCGCGTCGTAAATCGCCTCGTTGTTTTTCTGCACAGCTTCGGGGTTGGTGGTGAGCTGGCCGTAGTAAACCCGCTCGCGGGCGCACTCGACCCAATTGCCCAACTGGTTGAAGGCCGACGCGCGCAGTGTGTGATAATGCGCCCGCATCGCGGTGGTCAGCTTGTCGTAGCTGATGTCGTCCAGCCGCGCCATGGCCTCGCGCGCCTTGCCTTGGTTGAGGTCGATGCGCGAGCGCAGCAGGGCATAGCGCTGCTGGTCGCCTTCGTCCAGTTCATCGGTTTTGACCACGCTCAGCAAAGTCTGCGCGGCGCGGTCGTTGCCCGCCCGCAGTTCCGAATCGGCGGCCAGCAGGCGGTAATAGTCGGCGTCGTCAGACTGCTCGGCCAGCCGTTGATAAACCTGCGAAGCGCCGGCGAAGTCGCCGCTGCGGAAGCGGCCGTCCGCCTCCGAAATCAGCGGGGCGATGCGGTGTTTCGACGGCGGCGCGGCGCAGCCGGCCAGGGTCAGGGCGATGAGCAGGGGCAGGAGGCGCTTGGCTGTGGGCATGGCTTAAGTCTGGTTTGATTCGATGGGGGAGGTTTTAAGTGGCGGACAATCTTGCGGGCATACTATACCTAGTGGCGACGCCCATCGGCAATCTGGCCGATTTCAGCCCACGCGCCGTGGCGGTGTTGCAGGCGGTCGATTTCATCGGCTGCGAAGACACCCGCCACAGCCGGCCGCTGTTGGAGCGCTACGGCATCGACAAGCCGCTGCTGGCTTTGCACGAACACAACGAGGACGGCGTGTCGGCCAGGCTGTTGCGGCGGGTCGCGGCGGGCGAGTCCATGGCCTTGATTTCCGACGCCGGCACGCCGCTGATTAACGACCCTGGTTTTCCGCTGGTGCGTCTGGCGGCGGAACAGGGCATCAAAGTCGTGCCGGTGCCGGGGGCTTGCGCGTTGGTGGCGGCATTGTGCGCCAGCGGCCTGCCCGCCGACCGCTTCGCCTTTGAGGGCTTTCCGCCGCGCACCGGCCCCGCCCGCCGCGCCCTGCTGGCGAAGCTGCGCGACGACACGCGGACGCTGGTGTTTTATGAATCCAGCCACCGCGTGTTGGCCTTCATCGAAGACATCGCCGCCACCTTCCCCGCCGACCGCCCAATGGCAATCGCCCGCGAATTGACCAAGCTGCACGAAACCATCGTCCGTTGCGCCGCAGGCGAAGCGCCGGCCTTGATGGCAAATGACCCGTACATGGAAAAAGGCGAGTTTGTCGTGCTGCTGCAAGGCGCGCCGCCAGTGCCGGCCGGCGAAGGCTTGAGCGCTGAGCAGGAGCGGGTGTTGGCGCTGTTGTTGGAGGCGTGTTCGGTGAAAAGCGCGGTGGCGCTGGCGGTGAAGATCACCGGCGCCAAACGCGACGCCGCGTATCAGGCGGCGCTGCGGCTGGCGGAGAAAAAGGTTTGAAGCCCGCGCTTCAACAAATCAAAACCACGAAAGACACAAAACACACGAAAGGAAAACCGAGGTTTTTCGTGCATTTCGTGTCTTTCGTGGTTAATGCTTTATTACTGGCTTTGAGCTTAAATTGGCGCGTGATGGGGGGCCAGCGCCCAGCGCGGTGTTGTAAAGCTTACTCCCCGCCCCGGCCAGGGCGTTCGGAATTGCGCAGCGGCGCCGCCAGCGCGGCCGCCGATTTTTTCGGCGCGTCCAAGGCGGCTTCTTTACTCAGCATGTCGTCCCAAGACTTGAACTCCTTGAATTTGGGATCGCCGGCGGCGATTTTCATCGCCACTTCCTTGCGCGCCAATTCCACCACTTCGTCGGTCGATTTGCCGCCGACTGCTTCGGCAAAGGCGTTTTCGCCCTCAGACGACTTGATCTCCCGCAGCAGGCCAAACGCGATATCGAAGGCATGCCGGTCTTCGGTGGGCAGGGTGCGGCGGACTTTCATCGCCGATTTTTGCACTTGCTCGTTGCTGGAGCCGCTAATCTGGGTGCCGTTTTGCATGTGCATCAGCACAGGGGAAAAGTAAACCAAGGCCAGAAGGGCCATCACGCCAATCGCAATTTTTACGAACATTCGCCGATCTCCAATCTATTTTTAAGGGTGGGGCATTTATAATTTGGTGGCTAAAAAGCAGCAAGGGCTTCGACACCGGCCTAAACGGAAGGTTCGCCGCCCATCCACAATTCCATCGCCCCGACATTAAAAGCGCCCAGATGAACATCAACTTGCCTAGCGCCGCCCTGCTGGCCCTGCTCGCGTCGGCCTGCACCAGCGGCTCGCTACAGGCCGTCAGAAACGAAGACACCTTGAATGGCTATGCCTCGGCCATCCGCTGGGGCGAGTTCGAGAAGGCGCAGGACTTCCAAAACCCCGCCCACCGGGCGCGTCTGGATCTGGCCTGGCTAAAAAACATCCATATCGCCAGCTATAACGTGCTGTACAAAAAAGAGGAGCGGGACAGCCATGTCTTGGAGCAGACCGTTGAAATCCGCTATTTCAACGAGCAGATCATGGTCGAGAAAATCTTGACCGACCGGCAAATCTGGCATTTTTACGAAGACCGCAACAAATACATGCTGGAGACCGACCTGCCGGCGTTCCAATAGCTTAGGCGCTAAGCTGGCAAACGCCCGGCCCAGCCGGTACACTAGCCAGCAAGGAGTGGGCCAGACAGCCGCTGTCCGCTTAACCAGCGGAGGGAGGAAAGTCCGGGCTCCACAGGGCAGGGCGCCAGGTAACGCCTGGGAGGCGCGAGCCTACGGAAAGTGCCACAGAAAATATACCGCCGCACGGGCCTTGGGGCCGACGCGGTAAGGGTGAAATGGTGCGGTAAGAGCGCACCGCGCTGCCGGCAACGGCAGTGGCAGGGAAAACCCCGCCCACCGGGCGCGTCTGGATCTGGCCTGGC
>JBJSYU010000126.1:0-6375 GCA_046089945.1 Candidatus Methylumidiphilus sp. | reverse complement strand
GTGGAAAGCTTCGGCGAGGCCGACGGCGTCCCGGACAGCGGCCTGTGGTTTACGGAGTGCCCCTACGCCGGCGCCGCGCAGGCGGATGGCGACAGCGGCTATTTCATGTTCCACCTGATGGCGCAGGAACGGGTGCTGGGGCTGTTGGTGATGCGCCTGCCGCGCAGCCAACTGGTGGAGAACCAGGAACTGGATTTCATCCGCTCCATTTGCCAGACCTTCGGCGGCATCATCGACCGCAAGCGCGCCGAATCGCGCATTGAGCGCCTGGCCTATTACGACACGCTGACCGGCCTGCCCAACCGCCGCCTGCTGGAAGACCGGCTGACGCAGGCGATAGCCCAAGCCGACCGCCACCATGAGCAGTTGGCGGTGATCTTCCTGGATCTGGATCGTTTCAAGGCGGTCAACGACGCCTTGGGCCACACCTACGGCGACTTGCTGCTGAACGAGGCCGGCCAACGCATCGCCGGCTGCGTCGGCATCGGCGACACTGTCGCCCGCTTGGGCGGCGACGAGTTTCTGGTGGTGCTGAGCGACATGGAGGGCGAGGCTTTGCAGACCGTCGCCAACGTCGCCGGCAGCATCGCCAAGGCGCTGGCGCAGCCGTTTTTGATCCGCGGCCACAATCTGTTCATCACCACCAGCCTGGGCATCGCCCTGCATCCGCTTGACGGCGACAACCCCACCGACCTCATCAAAAACGCCGACACCGCGATGTACCACGCCAAGGAACAAGGCCGCAACAACTTCCAGTTTTTCGCCGACCACATGAACGCCTCGATCATGAGCCGGCTGCGGCTGGAGAACGAGCTGCGCTTCGGGCTGGAATCGGGGCAGTTCGAACTGCACTACCAGCCGCAGGTGGACATCGAAAGCGGGCGGATCGTTGGCGCCGAGGCGCTGCTGCGCTGGCAGCACCCTGTGCGCGGGCGGGTCTCGCCGGCCGAGTTCGTGCCGGTGGCCGAGGAGACCGGCTTGATACTGCCCTTGGGCGAATGGGTGCTGCGCACCGCCTGCGCCCAGATGGCGGCTTGGGCCGACGCCGGGCCATTGTTCCATGGGCTGACGCACATTTCCGTAAACGTCTCGCCGCGCCAGTTCCAGCAGTTGAACTTCGTGCAGACCTTGGAGCAGGTCGTGCGCGAGACCGGCGTCGTGCCGCATTGCCTAGAGCTGGAAGTGACGGAAGCCAGCCTGATGCACAACACCGCCAGCACCGTCGCCACCCTAGACCGGCTGATGACGCTCGGCGTGCGGCTGGTCATCGACGACTTCGGCATCGGCTATTCCTGCCTGGGCTATCTGAAAAGCTTCCCGCTGGACGGACTGAAAATCGACGCCTCCTTCGTCCGCGACCTCGCCACCGACCCCAACGACGCCGCGCTCACCGAGGCGATCATCGCCATGGGCCACCGGCTGGGCCTGAAAGTCATCGCCGAGGGCGTGGAGACGCAGGCGCAACTGGCCTTCCTGCGCGGCCAGGGCTGCGACGAGTTCCAAGGCTTTTTGGTCAGCCCGGCGGTGTCGGCCGCCGCGTTTGAGGCGCTGCTGAAGGCGCACAACGGCGCAATAGCCGCCTAACCGCCCTCCATCAACGAACCGCAGCGCGCATCGCCGAAAAACTGCCCCTGGTCGATGCTCCACGTCGAACCCGGCCGGGCGTCCGCCCACACTTTCGGCGAGACTTGGCAGCGGTGTTCCTGCGGCTTGCCCTCCTTCGTCTTGAAATACAAAAACAGCGCCTCCCGCCGGCCCGCCTCGCGCTCGCAGCCCAGGCACTGCCCGCCGCCGCCGTTCAGCCTGACCTCGCCCCAGGCCGGCGCCGGATTCTGCCCGCTGGTCGCCACCGTGCGGGCGTGATTCCAGCGGTTCACGGTGTAGCGGCAATACTCGCCGTACACCGGCTCGCTGCGGTATTTCGGCGCACATTCCAAGCTTTCCGCATAGGTGCCGTCGCCCCGGTCGCTACGCCGCGTCGCGCACACCTCGCCTTCCGCCACCTGCCGCTGCGAACGCACCTGCTGGCTGCGCACGACCCCATAGGCATCAGCCGGCAGGCCGTCGCACCAGCCCTCTTGAATCTGCGGCCCGAACGCCTCAATCTCGATGGCGCGTTCCCAGCGCAGATGATCCAGCGTCAGCGGCACCGTCTTGGTCACAAACACATTCACCAACACCAGGCCCAACACCATCAGCGCGGCGACGACCAAGCCCCAGCGCTGCGGCGCGCCGCGCTGCGGGGCGGCGGCTTGCGGCGCGGCAAAGTCCGCCGCCCCGGCCGCGCGGATCTGGTCGCCGCGCCGCGCCGCCGCGGCCGCCCCTGCCAGCGGCCCGCCGCACTGCCCGCAAAACTGCGCCAAGGCCGCGTTCGGCGTCCGGCAGGCCGGGCAAACCCGATCCGCGCCGCAATAGCGGTGGTCGCGCACCGCGATCTTCGCCTCATCCTGCGGGAAATAGCGCTTCTGCGGGTTCTGCGCGGCGCCGCACTGCGGGCAGAAGCGGTGGCTCAACCCCAACAGTTTTGTCGTGCCGCAATACTCGCAATCCCACAGCATTTCATAAACCGCCGCAGTTTTGTCGGGGTTGTTCGGGGGTATCGGTTCCAGTTCCATAAGCGTCGCCTTACAGTATTGCCAGATGAAAAATAAGGGGTCAGGTGCGGGTAATGCCACAGTCGGCGCTAACGCCTAGGCCAGCGCGGGCGGCAAAGGTTACGACGTTTGGATAAGGCTTTCAACTGCTAGGCGTTGCGGCCCGCCTGCCGTAGCGGTGGCATCCTTGGCCGGCGTTTGCGCCGACGCCCAAGCGCCACTCTTCTCCTAGTTGCCAAGCAGAGCTTCAACGCCATGAACTTAAGTCTGCCGGTGGCCTCGTCCCTGGAGTCCAAGCCATTCGGGGACGGCATCGACCGCCGGGCTATCCGCGCAAGCGCAGGTTCTAGCCCGACTGGCGCAGCGCCTTGCCGCAAGGCTTGAGGGCCATGGATACTGTTACCCTTTTATCATTCCCACGCGGAGCGCTCATCGTTATACACAAAAAGGACGAGCGCGGAGCGTGGGAACGATAAAAAGAGGTAGCGCCGATATCCCCGGCGGCGTTTAGATTAGCGTCGGCCAGGATATCGGCGATAAGCTGTTTTAGTTTCCACGCGCCAGCAGGCCATCACCCCCGCAAACTCGCCAAATCGATCACAAACCGGTATTTCACATCGCTTTTCAACATGCGCCCATACGCTTCGTTAATCTGCTGCATGGGTATCAGCTCAATGTCGCAGGTGATATGGTGGGCGGCGCAAAAATCCAGCATCTCCTGGGTTTCACGGATGCCGCCGATCAGCGAGCCGACTAAGGCGCGGCGCTTGAATATCAACTGGCCGACGCTAGGGGAGGGGTGCGGCTGGTCGGGCACGCCGACTAGGCATAAGGTGCCGTCGCGTTTCAACAGCGCGAGATAGGCGTCGAGATTATGCGGCGCGGCGACAGTGTTCAAAATAAAATCGAAGCTTTGCAGGTGCGCGGCCATCGCGTCCGGGTCTTTGGAAATGACCACTTCATGGGCGCCTAGGCGTTTGCCGTCTTCGACTTTGCTCGCCGAGGTCGTGAACAAAACCACTTCTGCGCCAAACGCGGCGGCGAATTTCACCCCCATATGCCCCAATCCGCCTAAGCCGACGACGCCGACTTTATGCCCCGGCCCCACTCTCCAATGCCGCAGCGGCGAATAGGTGGTGATGCCCGCGCACAACAGCGGCGCGGCGGCGGCGGGGTCTAAGCTGTCGGCGATGTGCAGCACAAACCGGCTGTCCACGACAATCTGTGTGGAATACCCACCATACGTCGTCAGGCCAGTATGCGGGTCGGCGCTGTTATAGGTGAATGTCGTCTGCCCGCAAAACTGTTCTTCGCCATCGAGGCAATCCGGGCAGACGCCGCAGGAATCCACCATGCAGCCGACGCCGACGGTTTCGCCGATTTTAAAGTCTTTGACGGCGCTGCCGATTGCAATGACGCGGCCGATAATCTCATGCCCCGGCACCATCGGGTAACTGCTGCCGTTCCATTCATTGCGCGCTTGGTGAATATCGGAATGGCAGACGCCGCAATACAGTATCTCGATGCGCACATCGTTGGCACGGGTGTCGCGGCGTTGGAATTGGAAAGGCCGCAGCGGGGTGTGCGGGTCATAGGCGGCGTAGGCTTGGGTGAGGGACATGGCTTAACTCTCCGAGGTTGTGTGGGGGGTGGTCTAGCGAAGTGCGGCGGGGTATTTGCCCATACGCGCCAACTTAAGACGTAACCCATTGAATCACAGTGATACAGATCAACAAGCAAGAAAATCAAAACCACGAAAAGCACAAAACACACGGAAGGAAAACCGAGGTTTTTCGTGCATACCCTGCCTTTCGTGGCTCATGCTTTTTGCTGGCTTTGCGCTTAAGTTGGCGCGTATGGGGTATTTGCCCCGCCGCACCGGTTGCAGGCGTCAAGTCCTTGCGGGGCGAATGCCCCGCCCGGTCGGAATGACGGTGATTTTTTCGGCATGAGCCGAAACCTCTTGCTAAGCAGGTATTGTAAACGCCGGCAAGGATGTCGGCGCTGAACCGATTAGCAAACCCGCCTTGGACTGATGGCGATCACAGGCAGCGCCCGGCCCCGCAAGCCTAAGCCTGCGCAAGCCGCCGCAGGTGTTGTACCATGCGGGTTTGGCGCAAACCCTCAACATGAGGCGGACATGACGAATTGGCATTGCATACGCTTGACCCGGCAGGAATACGCGGCGGGGGAGTTGGACATTTTGCGCGGGGCGTTCCGCGCCGCTTACCTGTCGCGCAACGGGCCACGCGGCATGGCGCTGTATGGCGCTTGGAGCGAGGACGCCACGGCGTATCTGGTGTACGCGACGCCGCCGACGGAGCGTTACTTCCGGGCGGTTTTGGACGCTTATTCGGCGACGCCGGAAAGCCAGCCTTTGCAGCGGCTGGCGTTCATCTGCGGCGACGAGGAAGGCAACGCGGTTTTGCTGGGCTGACCGTCCCTTGAAACCATCCCCTGATCGGTTCAAAACCGCCGTCGTCGCCGTGCTGGCGCTGTGGCTGGCGCTTTTTGTGCTGGCGCCGAATCTGTTGGTGTTGGCGGCCAGCGTGCTGCGCCGCGACGAGGGCGGCTTCGTCGATTTCAGCCTTAATCTGGACAATTACCGCCGCCTGCTCGATCCGCTGTATCTGCGCGTGTTCGGCCATTCGCTGTGGCTGGCTGGGCTTGCCACGCTGATTTGTTTAGGTTTGGGGTATCCGTTCGCGTATGCCCTGGCGCGGGTGCGGCCCGGCCTGCGCCCGCTGCTGCTGACTTTGGTGATTGTGCCGTTTTGGACGAATTCGCTAGTGCGCGTCTATGCCATCCGCGCCTTGCTGGCGGCGAAGGGTGTGCTGAACAACGCGCTGCTGGCTTGGGGGGTATTGGACGAGCCGGTGCGGCTGTTGTATACCCGTTCAGCCGTGTTGATTGGGTTGGTATATGTGCTGCTGCCATTCATGGTATTGCCGTTATACAGCGCCCTGGAAAAACTGGATTGGCGCTTAGTCGAGGCGGCGGCCGATTTGGGCGCAGGGCGGCTGGCGCGGCTGCGCCATGTGGTGTGGCCGTTGACCTTGCCGGGCGTGGTGGCGGGCTGTCTGTTGGTGTTCATGTCGGCTTTGGGGATGTTTTTTGTCACCGATGTGCTGGGCGGGGCGCGGGAATTGCTACTGGGCAATCTGTTGAAAGACCAGTTTTTGGACGCCCGCGACTGGCCGTTCGGCGCGGCGGCGAGTGTGGTGCTGGTGGTTTTGCTGCTGCTGTTTTTGGCGGCATATTTGTTTAGTGTGCGGCGCTATGCGCCGAAGGGGGATAGTTAAGCCAATGAAACATCGCATAGACCCGAAAATAGATTGCGTCTTCAAAGCCCTGCTGGGTTCGGTGGAAAACCGCAACCTGCTGGCGCATTTCCTCAACGCGGTGCTGGCCGCTGATTTGGCCGCGCCAATTACGTTCGTTGAGATACTCAACCCGTACAACGACCGCGAGTTTATCGACGACAAGCTTAGCGTGGTCGATGTCAAGGCCAGCGACAGCGCCGGGCGGATATACCAGGTCGAAGTCCAACTGCTGGCCTACCGGCATTTGCGCCAGCGGATTATCTATAATTGGTGCGACCTGTACAGCGGGCAGTTGCAAAGCGGCGAAAGCTACAGCCGGCTCAAACCGGTTTACAGCATTTGGCTGTTGGCGGAAAATCTGCTGCCGGAACTGCCGGAGTATGCCCACGCCTACACCTTGCGCGACCGGCTCGGCCGGGTATTGGGCGAAGCCGGCGGCATCTGGCTGTTGGAACTGC
>JBJSYU010000125.1:0-3893 GCA_046089945.1 Candidatus Methylumidiphilus sp. | reverse complement strand
GCGCACGCCGGGGTCGCGGGCCGCGCCCATGATCTCGATGACGCCCTCGCCCACTTCCGGCACTTCCAGGCGGAACAGCGCAACCAACAACTCCGGCAAGGTACGGCTGATGAACAACTGCGGCCCGCGTGCCTCCGGGCGCACGGCCTTGAGATAGCCGCGCAAACGGTCGCCGTTGCGCACCGCCTCGCGGGGGATCATTTCCTCTTTCGGCACAAAAGCTTCCACATTGCCACCCAGATCCAAAAAGACATTGCCGCGCTCCACGCGCTTGACGATCCCGGTCACCAATTCGCCCACCTTTTCCTGGTAAGCGTCAACGACCTTGCGGCGCTCGGCTTCGCGCACTTTTTGCACGATCACCTGTTTCGCCGTCTGCGCGGCGATGCGCCCGAACTCGATGGACTCCATCGGCCGCTCAATATATCCGTCCACGCGCGCGTCGGGGTCGATTTCCAGCGCGTCCGCCAGCGCCATCCGCGTTTCCGCCGAATCCTCGCCGCCGCCCACGTCGTCCTCGTTCTCGACCACCTGCCAGCGGCGGAAGGTCTCATAGTTGCCGTTCTTACGGTCAATGGCCACGCGCACGTCAAAACGGTTGTCGTGCCGCTTGATGGTCGCCGTCCGCAGCGCGTCTTCTATGGCGCAGAAAATAACCTCTTTATCGATCTCCTTTTCGTTGGAGACCACTTCCACCACTTGCAATATTTCTTTTTTCGCCATCGCCTATTCCTTATGGTTTGTTATGTTCGAACTCAGGCACGAGGCGCGCCTTGTCGATGGATTCAAAAGGCACCGCAAACCGCGCCTCGCCGTCTTGCAGCAGCACCGTGTCGCCGTCCATGCCCAACAGATGGGCCTTAAAGCGCCTGCGCCCGTCAATCGGCCGGGACAACTGCACCCGCGCCAGCGCGCCCTTGAAGCGCTCAAAGTGTTCCGGCTTGAACAGCGGCCGATCCATGCCGGGGGAGGAAACCTCCAGATGGTAATTGCTGGGTATCGGGTCTTCCACGTCCAGCAGGCCGCTCAACTGGTGGCTCACCTTCGAGCAGTCGTCCACCACAATGCCCTGCTCGGCATCGATGTACACCCGCAAGACGCGCTGATGGTTGTCGAACTCGACGCCCACCAATTCAAACCCCAGGCCGACCACCACCGGCTCGACCAGCCGGGTCAATCTGTCCGGCATTTTCATCGCTTCACCTAAACTCCAGAGACAAAAAAAGGGCGCAAGGCCCAATGTCGATAGATCCCGTTAAAAATGAAAAAAGCCCATCAAGGGCCGGTTTCAGTCCTGGGGGACTTTGCTGATGCGCCAACCGCCTAGCCGCCACCCCATTCGATGCCGCGCATCATAGCAAATTGATTTGCCAAAGAAAACCCCTAGCCTAGAAAAACGCGCCGCCAACGTCGGGCAGAGGGGCCAGCCTGCCACAGGGCCGGCTTGGTTGAGACGCCGGCCTGCGGCGCGAAGCAAGGCGGGCCTTGCGGGCCAAGCGCTGCGCGGGCGCCTTGGCAACGCAACGCCCTGACCGGCAAGCTGCAAGACGCCGCCGGCGACCTCGACGCCCAAAACACCCGCGGCAAACCTGCCAAGGCTGGCAAGCCCGCTGGGGCGTGAAGCATCCAAGTTGCCCACCGTTTTAGGGTAATATTCGCACAGCATCGACTTGTCAGCCCCCTGCGCAACTCACCGGGAGAAACCCGCCTATGAGCAAAATCCTAAACACTAGCTTCCTAGCGCTGCTGCTAACCGCCGGCCCGGCGGCGGCGGCGGCGATGACCGAACAACAGCAACTCGCCGGGCTGGAAAGCGCCGGCGAATGGCAAGCCGGTTATGATCTAGCCTACAAACTCGCCCAGCAAGGCGGCAGTTTCGACGACTGGTATCGCGTCGCCGAACGTTACCAAACCGCCGTTGATAAAAATGGCCAACCCGTCGATGAAAACGGCCTCGCCTATCTAAAAACGTGGCGGCTCGCCGAACAAAGCCGCCGCGAAGACCACTACCGCCGCTTTGCCCAACTCACCCCCAAGCCGCCCACCGTCTTGCTGGCCCCCGCCGCCGTCCACCGCCTGTTTCAAGCCCTAGACGCCCATCCCGACGTAGACGCCTACGCCCGCTTCATCCAAGACTTCCCCAACTACCCGTAAAGCCTCGCCGCCCTGATCCGGGTGCATGGCCTGCTCTACGCCAAAGCCAAAGCCGCAGGCACCCTCGAAGCCTACGACCGCTACGCCGCCGCCTTTAACTGGCAAGCTGTGTGCTGAATTTCCTACTAACCATACTCAAATCACCCAAGAACGCCATGAACCCCATACTCGACACCGCAATCGAACTGCTCAAAGAAGTCGGCACCCATGTGTTAGGCCATGTCCTCGGCGACCAAGCCAACAAGCGGCTCGAAGGCCAGCATCGCTCACCCAACGAAGACCATTACCTCATGGTGCGCGATCAACTGACCCAGCTTTCCCGGCAACATGACGACGGCCACGACCTGCAACAACAGCGTTTGGCCTTGGAAAAAGAAGCCCTCGCCGTGCAAACCCAACTTAGCAAGGACTATCTGGCGCATCTGCACGAGGCGCAGCGGCAAGAAGTCGAATTGCGGGTACAGGAAATCCAAGCGAACTACGACAACCAACATTGGGCGGGCGTGTTGAGCCGACAGGAAACGCTGAGCCTGTTGAATCAATCGGCAGCGGCCAAAACGCGCTTGTTGATGGTGGTTTCCGAACCGGATGTCAGCGATACCTGCCCGACGGCGTTTCAGCACGATTTGGGCAAGGAAGTGCGCGGCAAGCTCAAGAAGTTTTTGGAGACGCATTTCCCGCCGCATTCCGACACGGCGGTCGAGTTTTACGGCAAGTTTTTCAAATCGGCGGTGTTCGATACCGAAGTCAAACAGATCGAGCAAGTGTTAGCCCCGCTGCATTTGGCGACCATCTTCAGCGACGTGACACGCAAGGAAATCATGTTCCATTTGCGGCTGTGGTTTGGCGCGGACGCGCCGGTATTCTCCCTCGCCACCTCGTTTCCATGGAAAGCCGAACATAAACGCCTGCTGGCGGAAGGCATGGATGACGAGGACAGCTTGGAACAAGTCATGGATGCGATGGTGGCGATTCACCAGTTATTGACCGGGCTGTTGGCGGACATGTATTTTCTCTGGCTCAATCCCTTGCACCAGCCGCGCTTATGTGCGCTGGCGGAAAATCAAGCCACCTCGGACAAGTTTCCTGCCGAGTGGTTGGAAACGGTATTGGCGGCGGTGCGTGATATGCAGGAAAAGCGGTTGGCGGAATATGAAAAGGCGTTGCGTGAAATAGAATCATCGAAAGAATTAGTGCCGCAGACACCTAAGAATGAATATGACGACTGGGAAACGATAGGCAAATATAAAGTAAAAGGAGGTTTGGCGATTGATAGCGAAACTGGGCTGATGTGGTTGCGGTTTGCAGTTGGGCAACGATGGGAAAATGGTGCAGTGCAAGGACAAGCTAAAGAAGTTTGTGAAAAACCATATATGGTTGCTCAAAGCTTTAATAATGTCGGCTATGGAGGCTATAATGATTGGCGATTACCAACAAGCGATGAATTGAAAACATTACTAGACTATTGTGAAGGCGATAAGATAAGAGAAATTCAATTTATAAATAATAAAGTTTTTCCCGTAAACCCATATAGAATCTGGTCATCTTGCGCTGAATTTGATTCGATCTACTCTTCCGACACCACTATTCTCAATCAGTATGTAAATTTTTTCACAGGAAAAGTTTGTTGGACTGAAAAATATTTATCTTATTGGCTTTCTGTAAGATTAACTCGCAAGATAGAATGATTGAATAATGCCTAAACAAACCTTGTTCTGGTTCCCAAGCTCTGCTTGGGA
>JBJSYU010000124.1:0-4192 GCA_046089945.1 Candidatus Methylumidiphilus sp. | reverse complement strand
GGCGCGGCCTTCCAGCAAGGCCTGCTCCAGTTCCTTGACGAACAGCCCCTTGCCGCCCAGCTTCGCCAAGGGGGCGTCCAACAGCTTGTCGCCACGGGTGACCATCTCCACCAGCTCGGTGCCAAGGCCCGGAATTGCCGTGCGCAGACGCGCTGCGACATGCTCGGCCTGCCACAGTGCCAAAGGGCTTTTGCGGGTGGCGATGCGGATGACTGGCGGGCTCACGGGCTTGGCGTTCCTGAGGCTAAAAAAGGCGTCCATTGTAACAGAATCATCCCCCGGCCAACCGCAGGATTGGCCTTCCTTAGTCGGACTTGCCGAGCCGCTTCAATTGGCCGCGCAAGGCCGGAAAACAGCGGCGGCTGACTTCCAAGGGCACCGCCAGCCCGCGCAGCCGCAGCTTGCCGCCCCCCCACTCACCTTTTTCGAGGCCCTCGATAAAGCATATGGCAACCAAGGCATTGCGGTGGATGCGCAGAAAACGGCCAGCAAACTCCTGTTCCAGGGATTTCAGCGGCTCCTCGATCAAATCCTCGGACGCCAGCGTTTTGACGGTGGTGTACTTTTGGTCGGCCAAGAAACACAGTATCTCCCCAACCGGGATTAAGCGGATCTCGCCATGGCGCTGGGCGCAAATGTATTCGCGGTTGGCGTCTTTTGGCGGCAATTGCGCCTCCAGGCGCTCCCAGTGGCCTTGCGTGAAGCGCCGCGCCCGCGCCAACGCCAGCGCCAGGCGCTCTCTGCGCACGGGCTTGAGCAGGTAGTCGCAGGCGGCGACCTCGAAAGCCTGTAGCGCGAAATCGTCATGGGCGGTGACAAACACCACCGCCGGCCCGTCGGCAAAGCGCGCCAGCTCGCGGGCGCAGCGGATGCCGTCCAAGCCGGGCATGTTGATGTCGAGCAAGGCCACATCCGGCTTGCAGGTCAGCGCCAGTTGCAGGGCCTGCAAACCATTGGCCGCTTCGCCGACCACCTCCACGTCCTCGCCAATATCCGACAGCAAGTCGCGCAGGCGCTCGCGGGACAGGCTTTCGTCATCGGCTAGCAGAATTCTCAAAGCTTCGCCTCGTTTTGTAGGGGATGATGATGCGCACCTGGTAGCAGCCGTCGCTGATGCTGGTCATCAGCTTGCCCTCCTCGCCGAAAAAATTTTGCAGGCGCAGCCTGAGGTTGTCCAGCGCAATCCGGTTGCCCGCCCGCTCCTCCAGTGCGGCGTTGTTCGGCAGGGAATTGCGCACAGACAGGACAATCAGGCTCTTTTTGTGCGGCGCGCAGGAAATTTCCAGAAGGCCGCCCTCAGGCATTGGCTCAATGCCATGGTAGACCGCGTTTTCGACCAGGGGCTGGAGGCTCAAGGGCGGGATCAGCGCGGCCAGCACATCCTCGTCCACCGACCAGGCGACCCGCAAACGCTCGCCTAGGCGCTGCTGCTCGATGTTCAGGTATTGGCGCGACAGGGTCAGTTCTTCGCCCAGCGTGGCCAACTGGACATCCTTCCGCAGAATAGCCCGGAACAGTTCGGCCAAATCCAAAATCAACTCCTCGGCCAGCACGGGGTTGCGCCGGATCAGGCTGGCGATGGCGTTCAGGCTGTTGAACAGAAAATGTGGGCGCATCCGCGACTGCAAAGCCACCAGCCGGGCGGCGCCTTCGGCTTTGGTCTGGAGCCTGCGCAGATATTGCACATACTGGTAGCGCAAGCCCACTGCCGCCACCAGTCCGGCCAGCAGCGCGTTGCCGACGGATTGAAACAGCGGATCGCCCTCCGCGCCCAAAGATCCGATGGCTTGTGGCGATGCCGCGCAGACCAGCCACGTCAGCAGCCCGCTGGTCGCCAAGGCTGCGGCAACAACGCACAAGCCCGCGCCCGCCGCCGCCATCCGGTCCAAGCGCTTGGCGACGACGGCCAGGACAGCTTGGCAGGTCAACACCACCCACATGATAAACAGGGAGTTCAGCCCAAGCTCAGACCAAAACCGGTCGGGCGAGGCGGCCGCCGCCAGTGTGAACATGAACGCCAGCACCTGCCCCAGCAGCAGCAACACCAAGGTGCAGCCTAGGCTGCGGAAGTCCGGCAGGAAACGTTCGCGCCTGCCCGTCGCCGACATAGCATCCATCGTGTCAATCGGTGTCATGATTTTCGCCGATCCTTAATCAGGCCCAACGCTATCGGGTTTATGGAAAAACCGTTATGATGCGCTCTTTTTCACACATTCCATAGGCGCAAACATGCTGGTATCAGCCCAGAAAGTGGTTTTCATACATTACACCCTGACCAACGACGAGGGCGATGTGATCGACAGTTCTGAAGGCCATGAGCCTTTGGCCTATATCCATGGCGAGGGCAATATCATTCCCGGCTTGGAAAATGCCTTGGTCGGCAAAACCGCCGGCGAGAAGCTCAAGGTCACCATTCCGCCGGAACAAGCCTATGGCGTGCGCGATGAGAGCCTAGTCCATGGCGTGCCGAAGGGTGCATTCCATGGCGTCGATGAGATCCTGCCCGGGATGCAGTTCCACACCGACTCGCCCGACGGTGGCCAACTGGTCACCGTGGTCGATATCCAAGGCGACACGGTCATCCTCGACGGCAACCATCCCATGTCCGGGCAGACCTTGAATTTTGACGTGGAAATCACCGAAATCCGCGACGCCACCGAGGAAGAGCTGGCCCACGGCCATGTCCATGGGGCGGGCGGACACCACCACTAAACAGGCGCATTAAGCCACAGCGCTTGCGGACGGGTGGCCAAAGCCCCCGTCCAGCCTTGGGGCCGCTAAACCAAGTGCGCCCACAAATCGTGTTCGTCGGCTTCCTCAATCGCCACCTCGACGAATTCGCCCACCCGCAAATGCGTCGCCCCGTCGATGAACACCTGCCCGTCGATATCCGGCGCGTCGGCGCGGCTTCTGCCCACCGCGCCCTCCTCAACGACCTCGTCGATCAACACCGTCTCGCGCCGCCCGACCTTGGCCTGTAGCCGGTCTTCGCTGATTTGCGCCTGCAATTCCATGAAACGGGCAAGGCGCTCTTCCTTGACCTCCTCCGCCACCGCGCCCGGCAGATCGTTCGCCGCCGCGCCGGCCACCGGCGAATAGGCGAAGCAGCCGACGCGGTCCAACTGCGCCTGATCCAAGAAATCCAGCAAGTCCTCAAAGTCCTCGTCGGTCTCGCCGGGGAAGCCGACGATGAATGTGCTGCGGATCGTGATGTCCGGGCAGATGGCCCGCCAAGCGCGGATGCGCGCCAGATTGTCTTCGCTGGAGGCCGGGCGCTTCATCAGCCTGAGGATGCGCGGGCTGGAATGCTGGAACGGGATGTCCAAATACGGCAGGATTTTGCCCTCGGCCATCAGCGGCACAACCGCGTCCACATGCGGGTACGGGTAAACATAATGCAGGCGCACCCACACCCCCAGATCGCCCAAGGCGCCCGCCAACTCCTGGAAGCGGGTCTTCAGCGGCCTGCCGCCCCAGAAGCCGGTGCGGAATTTCACATCCACGCCATAGGCGCTGGTGTCCTGCGACACCACCAGCAACTCCTTCACCCCCGCCTGCGCCAGCCGTTCCGCCTCGCTCATCACCTCCCCTATCGGGCGGCTGACCAAATCGCCGCGCAGCGACGGGATGATGCAGAACGTGCAGCGGTGGTTGCAGCCTTCGGAAATTTTCAAGTAGGCGTAATGGCTCGGCGTCAGCTTGATCCCTTGCGGCGGCAGCAAATCGACGAACGGATCGTGCGGCGGCGGCAGATGCTCGTGCACCGCGCCCACTACCTCCGCATAGGCATGCGCCCCGGTGATTTTCAGCACCTGCGGGTGGCGGGCGCGGATGTCCGCCTCCCGCGCGCCCAGGCAGCCGGTGACGATGACCTTGCCGTTCTCCGCCAACGCCTCGCCGATGGCGTCGAGCGACTCTTCCACGGCGGCGTCAATGAAGCCGCAGGTGTTCACCACCACCAAGTCGGCGCCTTGGTAGGACGGCGTCATGGCGTAGCCCTCGGCGCGAAGCTGGGTCAGGATGCGCTCGCTGTCCACCAGCGCCTTGGGGCAGCCGAGACTGATAAAACCGATGCGGGGATTGCTCATGGGAAATGCCGGGACTCGCAAAAGTCGGGTATCTTACCGGAAAGCCGGGCTGTTGGATAAACCGGGGGTTAGCTGTCCGCCGCTATCCCGTGGATTTCGTCGAG
>JBJSYU010000123.1:0-2999 GCA_046089945.1 Candidatus Methylumidiphilus sp. | reverse complement strand
GGCCGGCCGTCAGGTCGATGCCGTCTTGGCCCACGTCAATGGTACCGTTGTTGACGATGTCGCCTTCGACCCTGGAGTTCCAACTCAATTGGATGCCGTCAACGGCCGCGTTGATGGTGCCGTGGTTGATGATGTCGGCGTTGACGGTCGAAGAGTCCTGAAGCTCGATGCCATCCTGCGGGTTGACCTGTCCGCCATTGATGATGCCGCTGGCCTCGTTGATGATGCTGCCGGTCACGACCGATTGGGAATCGATGAAGAGGCCGTCGCTGGCGGCCTTGACGGTGCCTGAGTTGCGGATGTCGCCGTTGACGGTGACATTGGCGCCGAGGGCGATGGCGTCGCTGTCGGCTGAGCCAATGAGGCCGGCGTTGCTGATGCCGTCTAGCGTGACACCGTTGCTGGCGTTGGCGACGGCGACGCCGCTCACCGGCTCGATGCGGCCGGTGGCGGTGACATCCAGCGCGTTGCCGCTGTTTAGCAGCAGCGTGCTGGTGGTTGGGGTATTGATGGTGACAGTGGCGGCGCCGGCCGGCACCGCCAAGCCTAGCGACACGGCCGCCCAGACGGCGGCGGAGACGGCGCGGGGGCGGCTGGTGTGTTGGGGCGGGTTGTCTGACACTCGGGCGTTGTGGCGCAGGCTAAAGAAATGGTGGTTTTTCATTGGGATGCTCTTGTTCAATCATTGCAGCGCGCCAGACAAAACCGCCAATGCGGCCCCGGCCCAGGTTCGCTTGGGTATCGCCAAGTTGGGCGGGCGCGGGTGCCTTGGCGCGGGATGCGTGGCGCCATTTTAAGGGATGGCAATCGATGCGGGCCGTAAGCCGCAGGCAGGCTTACGCCGCCGCTGCGGCTTCGGCGGGCTGGGCGGCAGTGTCGAGGCGTTCGCGCAGGCTCTCGAAGTGTTGCATGGAGTTGAGGTGCAGGTAGACCAGTTCCAGTTCGCCGGACTTGGCGAGTTCGGCCAGGGTTTCCGCAGGCAGCGCGTGGAGTTTTTCGCGGTTCACGCTCATGAATCCGGTCAGCGACAGCGTCTGGCCGGAGGCGAGGTTTATCTGCGCCTGCATCGGCTCGAACACGTCCAGCGCCTGGAGTTTCCGGCAAAACGCCTGGGTGCGCCCAAACTCGGCCTGATACCCTTGCAAAAACCGCAGCACGCTTTGCACATAAGGCGTGGGCTTGCCCGCGTCGTCGAACAGCCGCTCGCCGCGGCCCTCCTGGTTGCAGCCGGCGAACGCCTCGTCCACGCACAGCGTGAAGGTGGCGCCGTCGGCGCTGGCCGAAAACACAAACGGATAGCGGCGCACAAACGCCGGCACATATTTGGCCTTCCATTGGTGTTGGCCGTCTAAGTACAGGTTCTCGCCGCCGCGCATCCCGAGGATCACGGCAGGCATGATGGCGGTTTCCGATCCGGCGAAAATAACCGGGTATTCGGCTTGGGCGCGGGCAAATTCCGCCACCATCAGCGGCACGGAATTGACGTGCTGGCTGAACGCGTAGTTGCCCCCTGCGTCGACCGACCATTGCGCGTGGCGGGCTTGGGTTATCGGAACGGCAGTCTCATAGATCAACAGTTGCGTGGCCATTAGGCAAAGTTCTCTGGTGGGGTCGGGCGGGTTTCGTGGGGCGCCGGGAGGCGGGCTTATTGTTTCCTGGGAGCGCGGGCCTGTGGCCAGCCCGCGCTCCCGGCACGTTAAATCAATTAAACCCACCGCCGGGGGCCGGTTCGATGGGTGGGCGGAGTATACAAAGTTTTCGCCCCCAGGCAAACGGCGCCAAGGCTCAGGCCGTCGCCGCCGGTCTATAATGCGCCGCCCGGCCAACGCCGCCGCCTGCAAACTTAATGGGGAAGTTTAATAACGATGAGCGCATCGATGTTCAGCCCGTCCTGGTACCGCGTCGCCGCCTTGCAGCCGCGCCTGCGCAGCCACGCCACGATCCACCGCCACCATTACCGGGGCGAGCTGTGGTATGTGCTGCAAGACGCGCTGTCGGGTCGCCACCACCGCTTCACGCCCGCCGCCCATCATGTCATCGCGCTGATGGACGGCCAGCGCACGGCGCAGGCCATCTGGACGCTGGCGGCGGAGCACTTGGGCGACGACGCGCCGACCCAGGACGAAATGATCCGCCTGCTCGGCCAGTTGCATGCCAGCGACCTGTTGGTCTGCGACGTGTCTCCGGACAGCCTGGAGCTGTTTCAGCGCTTCCAGCGCCAAGAGCGCCAGAAGTGGGTGCAACGGCTGTGGAGCCCGCTGTCGCTGCGCTTTCCGCTTTTCGACCCGGCGCCGTTCCTGGCGCGCTGGGCGTTTTTGGCACGGCCGCTGTTTGGCTGGTTTGGGGCGCTGCTGTGGCTGGCCGTGGTCGGCCCGGCGGCGGTGCTGGCGGCGGCGCACTGGGCCGAGCTGACGCACAACCTGAGCGACCAAGTGCTGGCGCCGAGCAACCTGCTCATTTTGTTTTTGGTCTATCCGGCGCTGAAGGCGCTGCACGAGCTGGGGCATGCCTTCGCCACCTGGGTCTGGGGCGGGGAAGTGCATGAGATGGGCGTGATGCTGATCGTGCTGATGCCGGTGCCGTATGTGGACGCCTCGGCCGCCTCGGCGTTCCGCGACAAGCGCAGGCGCATGGTGGTGGGCGCCGCCGGCATGATTGTGGAGCTGTTCGCCGCCGCGCTGGCGCTGTTTGTCTGGCTGAACGTCGAGCCGGGGCTGGCGCGGGCGGTGGCCTACAACGTCATGTTGATCGGCAGCGTGTCCACGCTGTTTTTCAACGGCAACCCGCTGCTGCGCTTCGACGGCTATTACATCTTCGCCGACGCCGTCGAGATCCCCAACCTGGCCAGCCGCGCCAACCAGTATTTGGGCTATTGCATCCAGCGCCATGTGTTCGGCCTCAGTGAGGCGAAGACCGACGCCGGCGGGGGCGGCGAGCGCGCCTGGCTGGCGCTGTTTGGCCTCGCCTCGTTCGGCTACCGGCTGTTCGTGACGGCCGGC
>JBJSYU010000122.1:0-5172 GCA_046089945.1 Candidatus Methylumidiphilus sp. | reverse complement strand
TTTAAGACCCTCACCCCAGCCCTCCCCCTGCGAGGGGGAGGGGGCAAAAACTAAATCAAGAGCCTCCGTTTGACGCCCGCCGCAGGCTTGCCTTAGCCATTTCTCCATCTCGCAAAACCAGCCATGTACCAGTACGACACCTACGACCAAACCCTAGTTGACGAGCGGGTCGCGCAGTTCCGCGACCAGACCCGCCGTTTCCTGGCCGGCGAACTGAGCGAAGACCAGTTCCGCCCGCTGCGCCTGATGAACGGGCTTTACATCCAGACCCACGCGCCGATGCTGCGCGTCGCCATCCCCTACGGCCTGCTGTCTTCCAAACAGTTGCGCCTGTTGGGCCGCATCGCCCGCGAGTACGACAAGGGCTACGGGCATTTCACCACGCGCCAAAACATCCAGTACAACTGGCCGAAACTGGAGGAAGTGCCGGACATCCTCGCCGAGTTGGCGACGGTGGAGATGCATGCCATCCAAACCAGCGGAAATTGCATCCGCAACACCACCAGCGACCATCTGGCCGGCGTCGCCGCCGATGAGTTGGAAGACCCGCGCGCCTGGTGCGAAGTCATCCGCCAATGGTCCACGCTGCACCCGGAATTCGCCTTCCTGCCGCGCAAGTTCAAAATCGCCGTCAGCGGCGCGGCGAAAGACCGCGCCGCCACGCAAGTCCACGACATCGGCCTGCATTTGGTGAAAAACGACCAAGGCGAGACCGGCTTCGAGGTGTTGGTCGGCGGCGGCTTGGGGCGCACCCCGGTCATCGGCGTGACCATCCGGCCTTTCCTCGAAAAGCAGCATTTGCTGTCGTATCTGGAAGCGATCCTGCGCGTCTACAACCTGTTTGGCCGCCGCGACAACAAATACAAGGCGCGTATCAAGATTTTGGTGAAAGAGACCGGCGCCGCCGAGTTCACCCGGCTGGTCGAGGAGGAATGGGCGCAAATCCGCGACAGCATGGTGCTGGACTTGCGTGAGGTCGAGCGCGTCAAGGCGTTCTTCACCGCTCCGCCTTATGCCGCCGATGCCGCTGACGACAGCAGCCTGGAGGCGCAGATTCAGGCCAACCCGGTGTTTGCCGCCTGGGTGCGCGTCAATACCGTGGCGCATAAAGTGCCGGGCTACCGCGCCGCCTTCGTGTCGCTGAAAGCCCCGAACATCGCCCCCGGCGACATCACCGACGCGCAAATGGAGGCCGTCGCCGACTTGGCCGACCGCTACAGCTTCGGCGAAATCCGCGTCACCCACACGCAAAACCTGCTGCTGGCCGATGTCAAACAGGCTGATTTGTTTGATCTGTGGCAGGCGTTGAGCGCATTGGGCTTGGCCACCGCCAACATCGGCAAGGCTACCGACATCATTTGCTGCCCCGGCTTGGATTTCTGCTCGCTGGCGAATTCCAGTTCCATCCCCATCGCGCTGGAAATCACCAACCGGCTGGAGGACGCGGATTATCTGTATGACTTGGGCGATTTGCGCATCAACATTTCCGGCTGCATGAACGGCTGCGGCACCACACCGTCGGCCACATCGGCATTTTGGGCGTCGATAAGAAAGGCGAGGAATGGTTCCAGTTGACGCTGGGCGGGTCTTCGTCAAACGACGCCACGCTCGGCGAACGCCTAGGCCCGTCGGTGCCGAAAGACGCCGTGGCCGGCACCGTCGAAACCATCCTGCAAACCTATGTGCGGCTGCGCGAGGGCGAAGAATCCTTCCTCGACACCGTCCGCCGCATCGGCCTTGCCCCCTTCCAGGAGTCTGTCTATGAGCATCATTAAAGACCGCGCCATCGTCGCCGACGATATCCGCCACTTGGCCGACGACGAAGCCCCGACCGGGCGCAGCACGGTGTCGTTCACGCGCTGGCGGGCGGACAAAGCCGCGCTGGCGGCGGCGGGCGTCATCGGCGTGCGGCTGCACGGCGCCGACCCGGTCGCGGACATCGCCGCCGACCTGCCGAATCTGGCGCTGATTGTCATCGAGTTCCCGGCCTTGGCCGACGGCCGGGGGTTTTCGCAGGCCCGGCTGCTGCGCGACCGCTACGGCTATGCCGGCGAAATCCGCGCCACCGGCGACTTCCTCCGCGATCAGGTGTACTTTTTAGCCCGCGTCGGCGTCAATGCGTTTGAACCTAAGGCAGGCGCCGATTTGGAGAATCTACTGTCCGCGTTCAAGGATTTCAGCGTCAATTACCAAGGCGCCGCCGACCACAACGAGCCGGTTTACCGCAAACGCGGTTAAGCTGTGTAAGAAACCCCGGCACATGCGGGATAATGCCGCCATCGGCGGTGTTATCCCGCAATTTTTATGCAAGTGGCGGAAAACTATTAAGCACCAGCCATTCTTCAAGCCAAGTCATGACCGCATTCATCCCGCCATTCCCCGAACGCCCCGCCCACAGCCTAGGGCCGTTGGACATGCTCAAACAAATCCGCCGCGATTGCATTTCGATTTGGTCGGAAGAATCCTATCGGCTGCAATTCATGGGGACGCGGATTCTCAATTTCGCTTTTTTTGTCGCCAACTGCCCGGATGTGATTCGCCATGTTTTGGTGGACAACGCCGACAATTACCAAAAGAAAGGCTCGCCGCAGCACAAGATACTCGAACCACTGTTAGGCGACGGCTTGGTGCTGAGCGAAGGCGCGCTATGGCATGGGCGCAGGCAGGCCATCGCCCCGTGGTTTTCTGCCGAAGCCGTGGCCGGTTATGCCGAAACCATGGTCAAAGCCAGCG
The DNA here is from genome assembly GCA_046089945.1 of Candidatus Methylumidiphilus sp. Lineage (GTDB taxonomy): Bacteria > Pseudomonadota > Gammaproteobacteria > Methylococcales > Methylococcaceae > Methylumidiphilus. Next base: position 2,439 of record JBJSYU010000122.1, on the reverse strand, counting down.
AAGAATGCGCCGAACGCTGGGCGGCAGTGGCGCCGGGTTCGGCGATTGAGGTTTTGCCGCAGATGCGGATACTCGCCGCCGATATCATGTGCCGCGCCTTGTTTGGCGACGGTTTTGGCCTGACGCGGGCGACGCAACTCGCCGAGGCATTTGCCGCCTACCAATTGGCCATCGAACAAATGGACTTTGGCGCGTTCGTAGGCTTGCCGGGCTGGAACCGCTGGGGTGGCGCGAAAAAAGCGGCGGCGCATATTCACACGCTGATTGACGGGATTGTCGCGGAAGTCAGCAAAGGCCAATATCCTGGCAGTATGCTGGCGGGTTTTCTCACGGCATCCAGCTTAAACCCTCAAGCCATCCGCAATGAGTTGATAACCTTATTCATGACTGGCTATGAAGCCACCGCCGTGACTTTGGCGTGGGCGATTTTTTTGGTTTCGCAATGCCCAGAAACCGAACAGAAACTACATGCTGAAGTCGATGCCGCCCCAAGTGCCGCTGCGGCCATGGATAGTTTCCAAAGCCTGCCTTATACCCGCGCCATTATTGATGAAACCCTGAGGCTATACCCGCCGACGCCGCTGTTGACCCGCGAGGCGCAAGCCGCCGACACCATCCGCCGCCGCCATATCCCGGCTGGGGCGACTATTTTCATCGTGCCTTGGCTCTTGCACCGGCACACGCTGTATTGGGAACAGCCCGACCATTTCATCCCGGAGCGTTTCCTGCCCGATGCCGCAGTGAAACCCCGCGATTTGGCTTATATCCCCTTCAGCGCCGGGCCGAAAGATTGCCTGGGCAAGCTGTTCGGCACCGTCGCCGCCTGCCTGTCTCTGGCCGTGCTGACCCGCCGCTTCCGCTTGCGCCTGCCCGCAGGCCAAGCCATAGCCCCCGAAGGCCGCTTAACGCTGCGCCCTAGCGACAATCTGCCCATGCTGTTGACCCGCCGCTAAACCCGGAGAATGCCATGCCCCTGCCCCGCCGTGCCTCACAAACCCGCCGACTGCTGTGGGTGGCCTTGGTTTTGGCGGGAGCGGCATGGGCCGGCGACGATCTCCACCGCGCCGCCGTCAAACGCTCTTTGAGCCTTGCGCTGCAAGACATCAGCGCCCGCAGCGGCGTGGCTTTCCGTTTAGCCGAGGGCTTGGGTGCAGACAAAATCAGCGCCACGCTTGACGGTCAATCTTGGCAGGACGCGGTGCAGACGCTGCTGCGCGGCTACAACTACGCCGTCGAGGCCAATCCCGACGGCACCTGGAAAACCGTCACCATCAGCGGTCGGAACGGAGACGGACACAACGCAAAACCGCCCCAGGCCGGCCCAGCCGCGCAGCGCCGCAAGCCGTCCGCGCTGTCCGCAGATTTGCAGGCGCTCAAGCCCGGCTCGGTGACGCCTATCGACCTGCCGCTGGTCACGCTCAAGGGCATGAAGCCGGGGCAGAAAATAGCCTTGCCACTGCCAAACGGCGAACAGCGCTTCGTCCACGACAATCGCCACAAACACAGCAACGGCGAGACCACTTGGACAGCCTACGCGGAACAAGACGGCCCGCCATACCGCGCCCTGCTGACGCTGGGCAAAGCCGGGCCGATGGGGCATATCCTGACCACAGAAGGACAGTACCAAATCGTCACCGAAGACGGCCAGAGCTACCTGATCGACCTCGCCGCCTCCGGCCTGCAAAGCGGCTCGCTGCTGGAAGACCAGGCCGCACCGGGCGGCGGCATCACGGCGCTGCCGGCGCAGGCGGCGGTTTCGCCGCCCCGCCCAGCTGACAACGCCGCCGCTGGCCCGGTCACCATCATCGATCTGCTGGTGCTGCACAGCAAAACGCTGGCAAACGCCGCAACCCGCATCAATTATTTGGTCAGCCTGAGCAACCAAGCCTACCGAGACAGCCACATCAACGCCCAAATCCGCGTCGTCCACCGCCAGCCGGTGGATTACACCGACAGCAACGATAACGCCCAAGCCTTGGCTGATCTGAGCGACGGCCAAGCGGCCTTTGCCAACATCGCCACGCTGCGCGGACAATACGGCGCCGATCTGGTGACATTGATTCGGCCCTTCCATGCCGACGCGCAAAAAGGTTGCGGCGTCGCCTGGGTCAACGGCCATCACGGCGGAGGACTGGACGCCAAGCTGGCCTATTCGGTAGTCAGCGACGGCGGCGACCAAGGCGGCACCTTGGTATATTGCGGCGCGCAAGCCTTGGCCCATGAGTTGGGCCATAACCTGGGCAATGTCCACGACCGCCCGTTCAGCGATTTTCCAGGCGCTTACCCATACTCGTATGCTTGGGGTATTGAGGGCAGTTTTGGCACCATCATGAGTTACCGCCAGCCTGCTATATTCCTGTTCGCCTCGCCGCTGCTTGCCGATGATTGCCGGGGCCAGCCCTGCGGTTATGCGGAAGGCGAAGCGGACGCTTCCGACAA